>JAKLDO010000099.1 GCA_022703485.1 bacterium | reverse complement strand
GAATGAAATGACACTTGCCGTCTGTCACGAAATATCTGTTATCTGTACATACATTCTTATCATCACACCCAACATCTGCATTTTCAGGAAGTTTGGGAAGATCGGGAAGTTTGGACAGTCCGTGCCGGTAGTCACTGCCCATTAAGATGTGTCTGTCTTTTATGTAGCACCACTGATCTCCAGTTCCTTCCCAGAACGGGAACACCTCGCCTGTTTCAATATTAAGTGCAAAACTTCCTCCCCCGTATGTTTCATCCGTTTCGTTTGAAACAAAGTGAAAATAAGGATATTCAAAACTCGGTCTTATGCTGTTACCTTCAAAGATCCCTCTTATCTCAGGAGTCCACTTCTCCTCTCTTTTTGTTTTCAGGTTTAAAGTATAAATATCAAATCCGCTGTATTGCATCGGGTAATCTTCATAATAAATTGTATCTCTGCCCGAACCGATCATGGCATAATCACCATCAATATTCACCACTCCCTCGGCAAATGATGCCGTCACATTAAGCGGTTTTATCTCATTCGTTTTCATATCAACTATCCATGTGCCGACACCGAACGGTGTTTCATCATCACTCTCTCCGGGCTGTTTATAATATCCCGTAAGAACAAGGTTTTTCCCGTCATTCCTCGGAAATGGTCCTGTCAACCTGTCAAGTCTTATGTTTTCATTCGTTTCAAGATTGACAATGTAGGGATTATCCATGCCGACAAGGTAGGTAAGGAACGGATATTTCAACTGTGGCTTACCACCACTCCACCAGTCTTTTAACTCCTTGAGTTCATTTGTCTTTAAATTTCCGAGGAACAGTTTTGTGTCTTCAGAGTCATCTCTGGAAGTATCCCAGACAATAAACACAACAATATCACCGTCTACAGCAAAGTATTGATTGTTATATTTGGAAGCAACTACTTCATAAAGAAACCTGTTACTTCTGTTACACCCATAAATATTTGCACGGATTGCAGGATTAGCGGGATAAATAGCGAAAAACACGAAATCATCATTTATATCCATCGGCTTATCAGTTGAACCAATTGGATTGTCATCATCAAGAATTATCGTGTATTCCCCGTCTTTGGGAAAAGCATTGCATTTAACGGCTGTTTTAACCGGTCCAAAACATAATTTCGATTCAGGATCTCCCTTATAAATTTCAATGCAGGTAGGCTCAGGATAGACAATGTCCGGGATTTCATCCGGCTCCGTGTCTTCCGACTCCGTGTCTGACACTTCGTCGGATAAATCGTCGGACAAGTCATCAGAAATATCAGCATCTTCAATGAGTGAATCTTCGTCAGGGATAATATCAGAATCGGTTTTATGGTGGTCTGAGTTGCATGCAATAAAAAAAATCATAAAAAATATCAGCACGATTCTGAACATTTTGTCTCAACAATTATCTGAACAGGATCAGAGTATCAGAATGCAGGAATTGTGTCAAATCCGGTATCTTCAACTGTTCTTGATTTTCAGTTCCAATGCGAGTAGAGTTAGCCAGTTTTTTTTGCATACCAGAATTCGGAGGTTATTGTGTGCGGTATAGCCGGTATATTTAATGTAGAGAACGGTGAGAGCCTGATCGCCGAGATACTTTTTGCAATTCAGCACCGCGGACAGGAAAGCTGCGGTATCGCCGCAAGGAATTCCAAAGGAAACATCTTCTGCTACAAGGGAATGGGCCTTGTAAAGAATGTCCTCACTGAAAAGGTCCTCGATAAATATTGCGGTGACATCGCAATAGGTCATGTCAGATACCCTACTGCCGGAAAAAGCGATGAGACCAATTCACAGCCTCATTCCATCGAGCTTCCTGAAGGTCCTCACATGGCAGTATGCAGTAACGGCGACATAATAAACTATCATGAGCTCCGGACATGGCTTGAAAAGGATTACGGGTTCACTTTTAAAAGTGATAATGACGGTGAACTTATCGGAAGACTGGTGGCATTCCATCTTATTCACAAGAAAATGAAGATAGAAAATGCCATCATCGAAGCTCAGAAACAGCTCAAAGGCGCATTTTCATCAATCGTGATATACCGTGACCAGATGTTCGCGTTCAGAGATCCGCACGGCTTCAGGCCTTATGTTCTGGGACACATCAAACCGTCTGAAACAGGTGAACATTCTTCAAACGGTGCCGTACTTGCTTCGGAAAGCTGCGCTTTCGGGATCATCGGAGCAAAGCTTATAAGAGAGCTCGAACCGGGAGAGGTAATAAAATTTGAAAAGGATAAACCGATAAAGGTCATCGCTGTCAACAGCCTGAAAAAACAGCACTGCGTATTTGAACTTATTTACTTCTCAAGACCGGATGCGATCACTTTCGGTGAAAAAGTGTATGATGTCAGAAAAAAGATCGGTGCAAGGCTTGCAGAATATGACAAAGAGATGAAATTTGGAAGCGATACTGTTGTAATGGCAGTCCCCGATTCATCGAATTTCGTAGCTCTGGGCTATGCAGCAAAAAGCGGAGTGCCTTTTGACATGGGGCTTCTCAGAAACCATTATGTAGGCAGGACCTTCACAAAGCCGGACCAGAAACAGAGAGACGAAGGTGTAAGACACAAGTTCAATCCGCTTCCCGAGTTTTTTAAAGGAAAAAAAGTTGTTCTTGTCGATGATTCCATAGTCAGAGGGACCACTTTGCGCAAGATCGTAAGGATGATCCGCGGTGCAGGTGCCAGGGAAGTCCATGTCAGAATAGGTTCTCCCAGAGTCATCGGAAGCTGTTACTACGGCATTGACACTCCGACTAGAAAGGAACTTATCGCTGCAATAAAGAACAATGACGAGATATGTGCATTCCTTGAAGCTGATTCGCTGAGGTACATCGAAGTTGAAGATTTCACTAAGATACTGACAAAACCTGAAACTTTCTGCTATGCATGCTTCAACCTCAAATATGAATATTCACCGGAGAACTACCACCAGAAGACCAATACACCTGACTCCAGGTGCTGACATGGCAGATAATAAAGGAATTACAAGACTTCTTGAAATAATGGCGACACTCAGATCTCCTCAGGGATGTCCGTGGGACCGTGAACAGACAATGACATCACTGCGTCCTTATGTCATCGAGGAAGCTTTCGAGACAGTCGAGGCGCTTGATTCGCTTGATACCACTGATAAACTTTCAGTGCTCGAACTTCAGAAAGAGCTCGGAGACCTTCTGCTTCAGGTCGTTTTCATTTCACAGATGGCAAAAGAAGTTGGACTTTTCGAGTTCGATGATGTCGCTGATATAATTGCGGAAAAGCTCGTAGCCAGACACCCGCATGTTTTCGGTGACACAAAAGTTGCAGACAGTTCTGAAGTGCTCACCAACTGGAATCTCATAAAAAAGAAAAAAGAGAACCGCAAATACCTTCTTGACGGAATCCCTAAGGCGATGCCTGCCGTAAATCTTTCACAGCGCTACGCTTCCAGAGCCGCATCTGTCGGATTTGACTGGGAAAAATGGCAGGATGTTCTTGTCAAGCTTGACGAAGAGACGCAGGAACTCAAAGACGCGGTTGAAAATAACGATCAGAAGAACATGGAACACGAGCTTGGAGATATGCTTTTCGCCGTTGTCAATCTGGGAAGAAAGCTCGGGATCGACAGTGAGAAAGCACTTAAAATGTGTGCTGAAAGGTTCAAGAACCGCTTCGACAGAATGGAAGAGCTCGATCCGTCTTTCATTGACGGAAATAAACCGCTCGATGAACTTGAGGCTCTGTGGCAGAAGGCAAAAAAGGAATTAAAGGACCGCTGATGCTTTTTTCAGGCATTGACATCGGATCAAGGACAGCAAAATTAGTCCTGCTTGATGACGGCGGGAACATCGTGTTCTCAAAGATCATTGAGACCGTGGCATCAACTTCTGCAGTTTACAGTTCACTCATTTCGGCGATACCTGTTGAACTCAGAAACAAGATCTGTAAGACCGCAGTGACAGGCTACGGCCGTGAATCTGCACCTTCAGAATGTCTTAAAGTGACTGAAATAACCTGCCATCACCTCGGGGTCACCCTCTTCCACCCAGGAATAAGGACGATCATAGATATCGGCGGACAGGACAGCAAGATAATAACGGTTGATACTTCCGGCAGGATAAGGGATTTCATCATGAACGACAGATGCGCCGCAGGGACAGGAAGGTTCCTTGAGGTCATGTGCGACAGGATAGGATATACACTTGAGGAATTTGCTGATCTTGACATCAGCTCAGTCGAACCGGTCACAATAAACTCAACTTGCACGGTATTTGCCGAAAGCGAAGTCATCTCGCTCATTTCTAAGGATGTGCAAAAGACAGTAATAGCATCGTCTCTTGCAAGAATGGCGTCCCTGAACACATTTTCGATGGCATCGAAGCTCCATCCGCAGGGACCGTTCTTCATGTCAGGCGGAGTCTCAAAGATAAAACCGGTAGTTCACCATCTTGAGAAAAATTTTGCATCAGTCATTAAAACCGATAACAATTCTCAATACATGGGAGCCATAGGCGCCGCTGTGTTCGCATTAAGGAAAAAAGAAGAGAAATAATCTGAAGATCTTTTTTTTATCTTCACAATCCAAGCCGGGTTCTTCTTTCATTTACAATTTGCTCGTATTCTTTTTTCATTTTATCAGACATGAAGCTTGCTTCAATCAATTGCGGCCAAGCTGAATTAACTGCTGCCGTTATTTCACCTGCAACTTTGTCAACTACTTCAGATCTTAACTGCAACCGTTCTTTTGCAAAATATTTAAAAAACATGGCACGGGTGAGATTTTTTTTATTGCCCTTTATCGGCAATGCTATTTCTTCTTTTGCTGAATGGAGCGCAATAGTAGTATTCACCATGTCATAAACAGGAGAAAGTGTCGTAATATCTTTCTCTGTTATTAGAGAGAAGTTTTTAAGATGCATATCTTCGTTTCCGACAAGAAAAGAGATCAATACACGACGGAACAATTCAATTTTCTCTATCGCAGGGAAAGTGCAGAATCGTTCTATCGCCTCAGCAACCCTTTCCATTGAAGCGGCATACTTTGTTTCTCTGGAAAAACCAAGAAGCTGTGCAAAATCCTCAACGGGAAGCTTTTTGCCTCGTGACAATCTGTCGAACCGTTTGATAAAATATGTCAATGTGCCGTCCGAACAGTATATCATTCCATGAAAAGGAACTTTGGCTCCGGCTGACTTTGCAAGTCTCATTGAAAGATCCTCATTCTCCGGCAGCTCTTTAAATTGCAAATGCTGTGGTTTCATTATAAAAGTGCCGCTTGAATCAACAATTTCAAAGCTACCGTTTGCCAGTGAGAAAACAGTGCTGAGTTTAGGTTGCATACCTTGAATTGACATTTTTGATGCTCTTGCCACCGCTTCTTTCAATTGTTCTTCAACAGAAAATGGAAAATCATTTAATATCGTTGCCTGTGAAGAAAAAAGTTTAATCGCTTCAGGAGCATATCTGTTAGTCGTTTCTTTGTATGTTATCGGGCATCTCATGTCGGAATCTCACGAGCTGTCGTAGCTCCCACAACATCCTCACCAACTGCTGCGAGCTGACTCATCATGTCTTCACGATCTATTTTTCTGATGCTAAGAAGTGCATCAAGAAGTATTCCTTCCGGCAGGAGTCCATCAAAAAAAGGAGGAAAACAGTCGAATTCAAAAAACCCCGTTTTAACAGGCATGCTGAGAGAAACAGGAAGTCCTGAATATTCTGCATGATAGGTGAATTTATACGATTTCCCTCGCACCATTTCGTCAAGATATCCGGCAGATATTCCTTGCATAAAGATTTCAAGTCTTCGCATTTGCCACCTCAAAATCTTTTATTAAAGGTCCATCAAGAATTACAGAAATATTAAGAGCTTCACATATTTTTAGAAGCGTTTCCATCCGGCATCCGGTTTTCCCCTGCTCTATTTCATAAAGTGCAGTCTTGCCGATACCGGCAATAAGTGCCAACTTAGTTGCATTGATCCGGGCCTTTTTTCTGTGAAATCTTATAACACTGCCAAGTGTTGATATATATTCCGTTGTTAATTTTACCGCCATTCCGGCAAATACCTCCAAAGAAAAGTTGAGAAACAGAAAACTTTAACTAAACACAACTTATTTTACCGCATTTGCGGTAAATATCAAATTTATTCAGTAATGGAACGGTAGTGAATTCTTCCTGTGACGCGGACGGGTGCCGCTGATGTATCTCTGCCGACTATGATGCTGTAAACAATTCCGTCACTTCCCATTTCATTCTTTGCCGCCTGGTCGACATAACCGTACCAATATTTGAAACCTTTGCCGTTCTCTTCAGGGAAAAATATTGAATAGGGAGATTCGACAAGCTGATAAGGGAATGTCCCTATCATTGTTTCAAAGCTGACATTTATATAAGGATACGCCGGCATCGGGCCTGTTTTTGCGGTTTCTTCGTCAGCCCAGCGCAGTTCAACGAGCATTTTGGCATGTGTGTTCTTGTCAGCATCATATGTGCCGGAAACGGAATATGTCGAAAGTGTGAAATAAGGATTTTCGGCACTGACGATACCCGTCATTTTTATTGTACGGTATTCTCCGGTCGGATCATCGACATCCCATGTCCCCTGCATTCCGCCTTCTATCCCCAGATCAGGAATTGAGTATTTCACTATGCCCAGTGTCGGGTTATGCCACAGATCTCCTGTAAAACTCTTACCTTTGAATATCTCAGGAGCCCCCTCCCCGTCAATTGTCACATTTGCAGTAAAATGATTGCAGTCAGGAACCACACCCATCTCAGTGGCGACACTTTCACCTGTTGTGATAAGGGTATATGACCCTGTTGCCGTTGCGTTTGTTATGACGACACCGCCTGTAACACTACCGTTCACTATCGTTGAAACAGCCTGAGGAACACCTACCGGAGCTTTTGAATCAAGTGTCACAGCCGGATCGATCGTGACAGCTGTTCCATCGTGCTTATCAAAACCGGCAACTGTTATTTTTCCGTCAGATCCGTGAGGAAGAGGTGATGCATACAGATCTGTAGGCTGAACGCCTGAAACAGGAGTTCCGTTCATGTCAATGTTGGTCAGCTGATATGTGTTGTAGACGACATTATTGATAGTCTGGTCACCGGCTATCTTCCCGATCCTGTAACCGTAAGTGCCGTCCGGCTGTTTCACCTTTACACGGGTCACTACATTTTCGGTGGCCTCACCATATTCCTTTTTTACATTTGAGTCTGACGAACTTCCACTTCCGTCACAGGAGACCCCCATCAGAACAGCTGCACAAAAAACCAACGACAACATGCTGAATCTGTTAAACATTTTCAACCCCGCAAAATAAAATGATCTAAATGATAAGGACAAAGTAATTTATCTGTTTGTCAAAGCAAAGTCAAACTAAGAATGAGCGGTATTTTTAGATTTTATCCGGCTTATATGATATGATATCCCGTCAGTTCAATTAAAACAGGGAGGTGAAAATGAAAAAGCTGATCGTTGTCATGTTTGTTTTTTCCGTTTTGCTGTATGCATGTGACAATGGCAAAAAGAAGGCCGCCGGAGATTCAGATTCCCCTGATGATGACAGCAGCATATCCGACACTGAAAATGATGCAGACACTGTGCTGCCTGATGATACGGTGGAAGATGCTGACAGATTTCCCGATGAAAACACCGATGAAAATGAAGATGCAGACGAAGTCGAAGTTCCTGACATAGATGCTGTCGCATGTTCCGAAACCGGAGAAGGATGCGGCGATAATGAAATATGTCTTTTCAATTATCAGTATCAGCAGTATTTCTGTGAAGCTTCATGCGATCCAGCTACAGAAGGCACATGCGGTGAAGGATATGTGTGTGAAGAGGTTGACGGTGACACAAAATACGGATGTTTCCTTCCAGTCTTCTTTTCAGGTAAAGTGTTTGATGTCGGAATCGAAACCATGCCGCCGATCGAAGGTGCTCTGGTTTCGGTTTCAAGCGTAATGACAGGAGTATCGACAGGCTCGTTCGTTACAAAGGCGGACGGCATATACAAGATCCCACTTTCTGTAAAAAGGAATAGACTGAGACTGCCGTTCGATAAAGAAGAGGCCTATACTTTGAAAGCGGCGGCAAAAGATTATGAACCTTTCCCCGGCTCGATGAGGGTCGCTGTTCCAATAAGCCTTGACTCCTTCAGTTTCATGACCGACGGATATTATGTGAAAAGCGGATTCCTCGGAATAGGTCTCGCCCCTCTGCCTGATGAGCTCAAAGGCGGTTTCACTGTCTCAGGGAAGCTGTCTGAGAAAAAGAACGGCGTTCTCGTCATAGCAGGATGTGATACGGCGCCATGTCCTTATGCATACACAGGAAATGAAGGCGATTTCATAATTTTCAATGTTCTTCCCGGTGACCATGAGGTCCATGCGCTCACTTCGGACCTGAGCTTTGATACTGAGACGGTCACTGTAATAGATACAGACATCACAGGCGTGACCCTTGATCTGCTTGAAACGCCTGAGCTTGGAACCATATCAGGCACCGTCAACATAGTGAATGCTCCGGGCGGGCTGAAAACAAGCGTGGTGCTGATGGCAGAAGAGACATTCATTCCGGGATTCAATAAGGGTGCCATGGTCCCCGGGCTCCGTGCACCTGAACCGCCAAGCGCTCCGGACATTGACAATGCATATTCAATTACAGGCGTTCCTGCAGGAAATTATGTTGTTCTCGCCGCTTTTGAGAACGATTTTCTTGTCAGAGATCCCGATCCCAACATTGCGGGGACCCAGATCGTGCACATACAATTCCCCCACCCCGATGACGGATGGACTGTCGAACTTGACAATTTCAAGATCACCGAGGCGATAGAAATTGTCTCTCCGGGATTCGATACTGTCGAGGAAGTTCAAAGTGCCGACGCACTGAAGTTCATCTGGAAGAACGATTCCAGCGAAACCCATTACAAGGTTGAACTTTTCAATTCTCTCGGGATGGTGATATGGGAAAAGACCATACCTACAGTTGAAGGGAGCGCCGACCTTGAACTCGATTACGACGGGGATCCCATCTTCGGATACTTCCAGTGGAGAGTGACATCGTTGAAGACCGGAGCACCCATTTCCACATCGGAAGACCTTCGCGGAATGTTCCACATCGGTAATTATGAATAGTGCCCTGCAGTACTTCAAAAATTGATTTTTCAACCCCTTTAATATAATCTTTTCCGTATTTTAACCATTTAAAGGAGAATACCATGAAAAAGAAGATCATCGCCGGTTCGATTTTTACACTCATTGTCGTAGCCATCGTTTTCATTGCATGCGCTTCAACTCCGTATAAAGAGGAACGCGCCGTTCCTGAAAAGACATTCACTGTTACAGAGCTTGCAAAGTTCAACGGTAAGGACGGAAACAGAGCATATGTCGCATACAACGGCATAGTGTATGATGTCACTGATGAAGGTGCATGGAAAGGCGGATCGCACAAAGGTAACGATTCCGGTGTCGACATAACAGACAAGCTCAACAAGATATGGCACGGTGCGAAAGTCATGAAAAACCATCCCGTAATGGGAAAACTGGTGAAATAGCATGATCAACGCTCAAGTCTCCTATCTGGCAAGCCTCGGCTCCGAACTCATACTTGTACTTCTTCTTTTCGCGAGTTTCTTCGTGGTCGCTTTTTATGTTGAAAGGCTTCTCTATT
>JAKLDO010000098.1 GCA_022703485.1 bacterium | reverse complement strand
CTGAAAAATATGTTAAAGACGAATGTCACCGCATATACAGCCACCGGAGTTTTCGTGTCCCCCCATGCTATCATGACAGAATGAAGAGAGAACATCAGGAAACTGAGCACTGTTGCAAATATCATTATCTGAAGGTACTGGATGCCGGCTTTATATGCTACTGGTTCAAGCTTTATGACATCGACAAGAGGAACTATCAGCGGATAGAGAAAAAGGGTGAAAAATATACCCAGTACCGCTGCGAGTTTCAAAGACCGCCAAGTATTGCTCCTTGCAGTATCGAGCTTACCCTCCCCGATATTCCTTGAGATGCCTGCAACTATACCCACCGTGACAAGTGCTGAAAGACCGTGCATCGCCCAGACGAGGAAAATCGAAGCGCTGACACCTGCAAGGTAGTCCTTTCCGAGCTGACCGAGCCAGAACATATCGACAATATTATATCCGGCTTTCAGAATATTCAGTATTATCACAGGAATGGATATCAGCAGGACAGACCTTGCCGGACTGTCTTTGAGCATATCGGTGGAAAATCCTGACATTAAATATTTTATACTAATTTTTTACACAGCGGGTATTTCCCATAGCGGAGCCACTGATGTCGCTCATGTTTATTCCTCCGCTATTGAAATTCACTGTGAATACTGAAGTTGTCTGATCACTGACAGAAGTCGATGACCAGAACCAGCTTGAATCACTGAATATTGAATAATATCCGTAACCTTGATCAGAACAGCTTTCACAATTAGTTCCTCTACATGAAGTCCATGATGTGCAGGAATTTGTTACAGCACAAGCACCGCTGGTAACTGTGTCTGTGCAGTTTTGAATAAGCAGTCTCAACTGATCAATTGTTGGAACAGAGCCGCCGATACTTGAGCAGTATGCAACAGCTTCGTTGTATGTATATTGAGATTCCGGTTTATACCAGTAGTAGCCTACACCATCCTGCCACACAAAGCACTTTGATCCATCCCAGCCGTAACCGTCATTGCATTTAAACTGACAACTTGTGGTGCTGGGTGTTTCGTTGTATTCTGTAGTAGAATCGTCAGGAGGATTCCATGTCGAACCTCCATCAGAAGATGTCTGACTGTAACTGTTCACCGTATTCCATACATATGCTCCGCTTTCATCAGGAAGGGGGTTGCAATTAAAAACCCTTCCCGCATCTGTAGTGCATTCTGTACCATTCCAGGCATAACCGGAAGCACATTTATACTGACAGCTGGTTGTACTCGGAGTAAGGTTATATTCAGTAGTCAGATCATCAACTGGAGAATATGAAAAACCCTGATCTGTTGATTTCTGCCAGTATTCTGAGACAGTGTTCCATTCATATGCTGCACCTTCCGGCTTAGGCTTACATTGATAAAGTTTATACTTATTATTGGGGTCGGGGTCTTCGACACAAGCTCCATAACCATTAGGTATATACGGCATTGCACATTTATACTGACAACTTGTCGTACTTGGAGAATATTCATTGTAAACAGTGTCTGTATCCGGAGGCTGCCATGCATAACCATCCCATGTCTGAGTATATTCTGAAACAATGTTCCATTCAGTACCTTTGTCCGGCTTGTCATCACACTCGAAAGTCCTTGTGTCACCTATTTCAGGCGGTGCAGGCTTCTTGTAAAGACCTTTGAAATCGGTATCTTCGTCACAGCTCATGATAAAAACGGCAAGAAGGGCCGCAAATATGATCCTCATTTTAATATTCATGATATTGCCTCCCTACCACAAAAAGAATTCAAAACTTGTGTAGAACGCTATCTGCCCGCGGCTTGGTTCCTTGTAGTCCCAGCCTATATCAACATTCAGCAGTGTTATACTGAAACCAGATTTATCTCTTGTCCACAGATAGATAGGTAGATTGAACGCCCATGTTGTGATCCCGGCAAGATACCTGTTCGGATATCCAGTCATACCGAGCAGAGCTTCAACCTGACCGCCGATTCCTGCAAGATACCAGAAATTCATTTTCAGGTTCATTTTAAAATCGAACGATCTTATACCGAGCAATCCTTGATCGAATTGGAAGTCAGATGCAAAATTCATCTTTCCGGCAAGTGAAAAAGAGAAAAATCTATGGAAATCACTTTTTCTTCCGCTTCCGTATGCTAATTCCAGCCCCAGATCAAGACCTATTATAAAAGCTTTGTCAAATGTAGCGCCGACAGGAATCGCCATAAGTCCATGAAGATCCCAGTTACCTCTATTCCTTGAACTGTAGCTGTAGTTATAATTGGAATATGAGTAATTGCTTGTCGGAGCAGGTGTATAAACAGGGGTAGCGCTCTTTTTAAGAACTGCATTAATTTTTTCCGTCTGGCCTTCCTTAAGCTCTATGCTCTGTCCATATTCCCCTGCGTCAGCCTTGACAAGAACATATTTACTGCACATCGGGACAACATATTTTTTCGGGGTCTTTCCAGCCTGGTCGGAGATCTTTCTTCCGTCTATCTCCACATCGGCCTCGATGTCATTGTCCTGCTCATCCTTCGCTGCTATATGCAGTATGGCCTCTCTCGGTGCCATTGTAAACTTGATCGGTTTATCCTCTCCGATCTTTATGACGAACTTCTCTGTCTGGTTGAAATGGCATGCGTTCTTTGTCTCTACCTGATGAGCGCCTTTCTCTATCTCCATTTTTGCAATGGGGGTCTTGCCCAGATCCTGCCCGTCAAGGGTCACTTCAATGCCTGAAGGCTCTGAATCAATTGATATCCATCCGAAATTCGGCTGAAGGTCTGCATTTATGGCAGCCCCTGTTTTTATGTCGTGTTCCTTTACATAATCGAGGTATTTCTCTTTCTGGATCCTTACTTCATGCTTACCGAAAGAAATGAACTTTGAACAAGGGGTCTTCTGGCAGAGCATCGCTCCGTCAACAAGAACGACAGCTTCAGCCGGATTTGTGGTGATCTTAACGATCATACCGTCATCCTGCTGGACATTGAGTGCAGAACCCTGTTCAACTACCCTTCCAGCCTGGAAAGCACTTTTCTTGCCGCCGAAATCCATTCCTCCGATCGTTTCAAAAAGCCCCTGCTGAGTACAGTTGAAATTCTGGGTCCATGCAAAAACACCGGCTCTTTTCTCGACATCGAATTTCTTTATGCTGATCTCGCAAGTACCTTCATATAGTTTCTTGACTTCAGGATTGATCAGGAAATTAGCCTGAAGCTGCGCCGTAAGGGATATCTGACATTTTTCATCCACACATTCCTTTCTGGAACCTTCGGCTGTTTCATCGATCGCCTGCTCAAGAGCCGAGTCCCTGTCCGCTTTCGGGATCATCCAGTAAGCGTTTGTGCTCTGCATTTTTGTGAAGATGTAGTCTGTGATCTTGACCCTTGTGGCTTCATCAAAGATCTTTTCCTTGTCCTGCAGGTCCATGACCGCTATTCTGTCCTTCTCCTCGCAGATCACTGCTCCGGAAAAGACCAGCAGCAGCACAGATGCAAAAAAGATTTTTCTTAACACGCAAATCCCCCCGGTTATTTAAGTTTTTTCAAATGATCTATTATCTCTTTATGGTTGGCAGACTTTTTAATGATCCTGAATTCGCTGTCAAGCAGGAACACTTGAGGCACTTCGACAGTCGTTGTCTCTTTTTCAGTCTTAGAAACGCCGAATTTATCGCCCACCGCATAAAAAAGGTCGTACATTACTGGGAAGCTGACCTTTATCGTCGTTGTGAAGTACTCTTTTACGAGCGATTTTTCATCTTTAGCTTTCATTTTATCTGAAGGAAGCGATACAAGCACCATCTCTATGCCTTTCTTCTGCATTTCAGGATATTCCTTCTCCCAGTCAGGAAGAGCTTTCTTGCAAGGCTCACAGACTATGCTGAAGAAATCAACTACAAAATACTTAGCTTTTGTCTTTTCCTTGAAATCCTTCATATTGAAGAAATTTCCGTTCAGGTCGTAACTGATGAATTTGTAGGTTTTCTCTTTTTCGGCACCGAAAACGGCAAGTGTCAGCAACATTGCAATAACAAAAAGAACCAGTTTTTTCATATTTCCCTCCTACTGCCTGCCCAGCATGTTCTGGATAAGTTTCTTGAAACCTTTGGAAACAGCTTCTTCCGCCGAGTATTCACCCCATTTCAACTCTTCAGTTACCGTGGCAAGTTCCCTTTTTTCTATCAGAGATATCTGTCTGAGCGTTATCTTGACCCTAGTGTAAAAAACCTTTCCTGACTGGGTCGGCTCTTCAAATTCAGCAATAACCGCAAGGAAATATGCGCTGTCGGAAACCGACATTATGTCTTCAACCGTTGCATCCTTCGATATTTCCGATGCATTGCCTGATATCTTGAGACCTTTGGCCTGAGCCCACTGCCTTGCGAAATCGGAAAGGACTGTAACATATTCCGGTTTTGAAACAATGACCGCAAAACCTGTAAGACCTTTTATCTCTTTGTCTATCCTTGAAACTTCAGACATAGGAATGGATATCTGGACATAACCTGAATATCCGCCGTCCTTCTTTTCAACGAACACATTGGTCTTGTTAAACTTATTGACCTTGACCGGCGCTCCTGATATCGTATTTTTACTTTTTATCGCGTAACTGTAAACGCCGTCAGTTTCAGATTCGACATCTTCCATCTGGGCTGATACCGACACTCCGAAATAAAGATTGAGATCAGCAAGGGCGCTAATAAAAGCGGAATTCTCCGCCTCTTTTTCCGTGGCTTTGCCGTCCGACCTGCCGACAAGGATCAGGGAATTGTTAAATGTGGCATGTCCAGTCTGTTCCGCCCATTTAGGTTTCGGCGGGACTGTTCCGCATGAAAACACTGTAACAGAGATCAGAAAAAGAAGGCTCAATTTTACAAACGAATTCATTTTTACGGAATCCTCCTCAAATAAAACATACAATGGCATTCTGATACAGTATTACATTAAAAAATACAAGTTTTTGGCAGCAAATTATGACAAAATTATGTAAATTTTATGGAGGGGGTTCTATTCTTCGACTTTAGCTTTGAGTGTGTGCCAGACCATGTATCCGCAAAGAGCGCCGAACATGACTATTCCGAGCCACTGTGATCCGGCAGATTCGAACCATTCCTCATTGACGAAATTGAAGCCTGCAAAACGGATTATTGCCGCAAGAACTCCCATCAGCGCGCCGCCGGCGATAAAACCTGATGCAATGAGAGTACCCTGTTCGTTCCTTGCATTGTTGAGCTTTTCATCCTTTGAACGGGTCGTGACGAAATGTGATATGAGCCCGCCGACAAGTATCGGGGTGTTCAGATCCTGAGGAATGAACATTCCAAGAGAGAATGCAAGTGCGGGAACTCCGATCATTGTAAGGATGAGAGAAAGTGCCGCTCCTGCACCGTAAAGCGCCCAAGGTGCCGCCTGTCCGCTCATCATCGGTTCAATAACCGCCGCCATTGCATTGGCCTGCGGAGCGACAAGTGCGTTATCGCCTGTAAATCCGTAGGTTTTGTTGAGGATCATTATTACGCCGCCGACTGTGGCTGCTGAAACAAGAACTCCGAGGAACTTCCAGGTCTCCTGTTTGTACGGGCTTGTTCCGAGCCAGTAACCGATCTTGAGATCTGTGATAAATCCGCCGGCTGTTGAAAGCGCTGTGCAGACAACGCCTCCGATGACCATTGCGGCGACCATTCCGGCCGGGCCGTTAAGACCTACAGTGACCATTATGAGCGATGCAATTATAAGTGTCATCAGTGTCATTCCCGAAACAGGGTTTGTTCCGACAATGGCGATCGCATTTGCCGCAACAGTTGTAAAAAGGAATGCTATTATCATGACTATTGCAAGTCCGACAAGGGCGTGTGTCAGATTGTTAACGACACCGAACTGGAAGAACACGAAAATAAGAATGACAGAAACTACAGCGCCTATTGCGATTATCTTCATCGGAAGGTCGCGCTGAGTCCTGACATCTATCTTTTTTGCTCCGCCTTTTCCGGTAAGTTCATTTGCGGCAAGTCCGAAAGCCTGCATGATTATGCTTCTTGAGCGGTAGATACCTATCATTCCGGCCATTGCTATGCCGCCGATGCCGATAGGACGGACATACGCCTTGAATATTTCCTCAGAAGACATCTGGCCGATAGTTTTCAGAATATTTGCTCCGACAGGCACAGTCATTCCGTCACCGAAGTATGCAATGACGGGAAGTATGACGAACCAGCCTACAAATGAACCTGCGCAGATGATGGCCGCATATTTAAGACCGACAATATATCCAAGTCCCATTACTGCCGCACCGGTATTGAGCTTCAGAACGAGCTTTGACTTGTCTGCAAGCTGTACTCCGGCTTCGACGATCCTTGTGGATACCGTTTCTGCCCATGCTCCGAAAGTTGCGATGGCGAAATCGTAGAAACCGCCGATGAGTCCTGCGATGAGCAGTATTTTAGCCTGACTTCCCCCTTTTTCTCCGCTCACAAGGACCTGTGTTGTGGCTGTAGCTTCAGGGAAAGGATAATGTCCGTGCATGTCAGCGACAAAATATTTGCGGAAAGGTATCAGGAAAAGGATCCCGAGGAATCCGCCGAAAAGTGAAGAAAGGAATATCTGGATGAAATTAACTTCTATTTCCGGATACTTAGCCTGAAGAATGTAAAGTGCCGGAAGTGTAAAAATGGCTCCTGCGACTATAACGCCTGAACATGCGCCGATCGACTGGATGATGACATTTTCACCGAGCGAGTTCTTCCTTTTTGCAAGTGTCGAGACTCCGACTGCGATTATTGCGATCGGTATCGCCGCTTCAAAGACCTGACCGATCTTGAGCCCGAGGTATGCGGCCGCGGCAGAGAAAATTACCGCCATCACAAGTCCCCATACGACTGACCATGTGTTGACCTCAGGGTATGTCTTTTCAGCAGACATTATCGGCTCATAGACCTCCCCTTCTTTCAAAGGTCTGTAGGCATTTTCAGGAATGCCTTTCACTTTTTCCGGCATTTGATGTGACATATTAACTCCATAAACTGTGTTAAAAACAGAAGTAATCTAAAAAAAAAGAAAGGTGATGTCAACAATATATCTAAATTACGGTAACTGACAGCTTTTCAATCTTGACATGTAGCGCCGGCAGTCTATTATCTGCCTGTGTGTTTCAATATTTGGAGATGTCTATGAAAAAAACTGCGGTTTTCATTATTTTTGCATTTACGGCGTTATTTCTTTCCTGCACAAAAGATGAATCTGTTTTAGACAGTGAGAATCTTCAAGATTCTGAAGCTGCAGACAGTGATCTGTTTTCTGACGGCGATTCGGCCGGCAGTGACAGTGAAATTTCAGGCGACAGT
Source organism: bacterium (assembly GCA_022703485.1). Classification (GTDB taxonomy): domain Bacteria; phylum UBP6; class UBA1177; order UBA1177; family UBA1177; genus JAKLDO01. Next base: position 2,511 of record JAKLDO010000098.1, on the reverse strand, counting down.
TCATCCGGTAACGATGATGACGGCAAGGATGATCCTGACGATAGTGATCCGTCGCTCACCTGCACTCCGGGGACAAGGACTTGCAACCCTTCCGACAAATATTCGGTTTATGAGTGCAACTCTGAAGGTACGGGGCTGAATGAAACTCCTGTCGAGAAATGTGCTGACGGATTTGTATGTTTTTATGGAAAATGTGAATCGGAGGCATGTGCGGCATCAGGAAGCAGCTACGAGGGTTGTGAATTTTATACCGCAAAGCTTTATAACGGCAGAAAAACGGAACTTGTTACAGAGCATGACAGCTTTTCTATCGCTATCGCAAACACACATCCTGCTCTTACTGCAACAATAAAACTGTTTAAAACCCTTCCTGACGGAACAGAAACCCCGGTCGGTGAATTCGCCTACTGTTACAAAACAGTTGAAGATGATATTTTCGGAAATCCTTATGATGCGATGAAATGTGACAATAAAAACTCTGATTTTGCCATTACAATTCCTCCGAAAGAAATAATCCTTGTAACGCCGAGGAACGACGACAGAATGCTTATCGGAACTTCAGCAAGCTTCCTGAGTTACCACATCCAGAGCGATGTTCCTGTAACAATATACCAGTTCAACCCTTTTGAGAACCTTTCATCAAATGACGCATCACTGCTGTTCCCGTCAAAAAAACTCGGAACAGATTACTATGTTTCAACTTATGAAGACCAGACCGGTGAGGGAAGCGACGGTCCGGGGTACTTCACAGTTATCGGCGTAAACGATATGGATGTCGAGCTTGAAATAGTTTCTGCAGTTGAAATAAAAGGGGGCGGCGGAATTCCTGCATCACCGGCCGGCACGCCTTTAAATGTTACTGTGAAAAAAGGCGAAGTACTTAATATTACAAGCGGAAATAATCTTGATGATCTTACAGGAACAAGGATCCACTGCAAGGATCCTCTCAAGAACTGCTCACCTTTTGCGGTTTTCGGGGGACATGGCTGTGCTAATATTCCCAGAGACAGAGGATACTGCGACCATCTTGAACATCAGCTTCTGCCTGTCAACCGCTGGGGTCAGCGTTACGCCGTTGTAAAGACCAGACCGAGAGAGAAAGAAAGGGATGTTGTAAGAATTACCGCATCAGAAGACAATACAAATGTTAAAATAAAGATCATGGATGACAATCAGGAAGCGGGAAATGAAGTCAATGTCACTTTAAATAAAGGTCAGTGGCACCAGTATGAGATCTATTATTTCTGGGGCGACGGTTTTGATCCTGGTTCATCTTTCATTGAAGCGGATAAGCCTGTTCAGGTCGTCCAGTACCTCAGCGGATCTGAAGATCAGAGTTTTGACTGCCGTGATACCACTACCGGCTCTTCGCATGCAGGCTGTTACGGAGACCCTGCGATGTCCATCATCCCACCTGTAGAGCAGTTCAGGAGCGAATATTTCTTTTTTTCAAGCTCCGTTAAAGGTGAAGATGAAGGAAATGAGAACTTTGTGCAGGTCGTTACCGATCAAGGTGTTTTTGTAACGCTTGATGAGACCACCCCCGTTCCGGTAAAACAGGGAACAGTATACGGCTCTGATAAAATATTCTACATATTTGAACTTGATGAAGATTTCATGAGACATCAGCTTAACTGCACAGGACCCTGCGGCATACTCATCTACGGCTGGGGAATGGATGTCAGCTACATGTATCCCGGCGGACTCGACCTTAAAGTCCTGAAATAAAATTCCAAACCGACCTGTTTTTTAATATACTCACCACGAATTTCAGAGAATTGAAAATGAACAAAGTCGCAGATAAACACAGCAAAAAACAACAAGTTACAACAACTGGAACAACGACTTTCAACCAATATTGCTGTGTTGATATGCAGATGACATGTCGTGGAGGATGAAATGAGCGTACTACAAAAGCTGGGATACAATGAACCGGAAGATCTAACTCAAGCCGACACCGATTTGTTTGGCACAAAGTCAAAAGCCGATGCTATTTCTCAATTCATGGTAGATTATTATATTCAGGCTAAACCTGATGAGCTAAAAAACAAAATGATGGTTCTTTTTGGTGAGTGGGGTAGCGGAAAAACAACCGTTGTCAACTACTTAAAAGAAGAACTCAAAGGAAAAGGTTATGTAACCATCTACTTCCCGGCATGGGAATACGAAAAAGATTCCAACATAGCATTTTCCCTTTTAGATGTGATTTCAAAAGAAATTGAGGAAAAGAACAACCACAAGGAATTGTTGATGAAAATCACAAGATCCGGCTATTCTCTGCTAAAAGGTTTTGCCAAATCGATAAAATTCTCAATTTCTTCGCCTGTAATCCCTGTTGGGGTTTCAGTTGATTCCAAAGAAATAGTGAGTGAAATTGAGAAATATCAACAAAAAGAAGAGGAAAAGGCCCAAAAAAGTCTTTACCATAGAAACAAAGAGAAATTCAAAAGCGATTTTATTGAGTTGGAAAATGCCATTTTGGAGAACGGAGCCAATAAAATAGTCGTTTTC
>JAKLDO010000097.1 GCA_022703485.1 bacterium | reverse complement strand
ATCTTTTTCTTTTCCGTTGTAACGATATCTCTTGGCTGAGACTTCACTGGTTGAGCTGGTTGAATGATAAGATGTTCCCCCATACGGGTAATATTCCTCGAAACTTATCATTGCTCCGGTTTCGGATAGTTCAATCGATTCTGATCCGAGATGGTCAGATATCTGGTATCTCAATCTTGTTACCGGTGTTGTAACAGGATTTCCATTCTCAATTGTCAAAGTTTCGGCCATCGCAATCATGGTTTGATCATCCATAATATGCAGGGTTTCTCTTTCAAAGTCAATACTTCCGGATGCAAATTCATGATACACTTCGTATCCGTCAAGGTGGATTGTTTCCTTGATCTTGATGTCTGAATTATTATGAATGACTTTTCTTATTCTCTGCCCTTCTGCATTGTAGGTATAATAAGCAGTTTCCACGCCGCTTCCGTATGTTATAGTTGACCGTTGTCTTCGATTATTATAGGTAGTTGCTGGAATAAAGGAAGTGTTTTGTGCGTCCCGCCTGACAATGCTTTAAAATGAAATTAACTTATAGCTGAGGGTTAAGCTTTTCTCCAGCCTCTTTTCACGAGGAAGCTGTCGACCATTGAATACATGCAGGGTATGAGGACAAGTGTTACAAGTGTTGAAAATGTGAGTCCGAAAACGACTGCGACGCCCATCGGGTTGTATGTTTCGTGTCCTTCTCCGCTCATCATCGCAAGCGGTACCATACCGCAGATGGTCGTTGTGGCTGTCATGAGGATCGGTCTGAGCCTTCTTTCACCTGAATAGATCAGAGCTTCATCCATGGTGAAGTTATGTTTCACCTTCATGGTGTTCGTATAGTCGATAAGAACTATCGCATTGTTGACGACAATTCCGACAAGTATGATCATACCCAGGAATGCCGGAACTGAAAGTGCATGCCCCGTCAGCAGAAGTCCCATCAGGACACCGCTTATTGCAAGCGGGATGGAGAAAATGATAATGAACGGGTCGACAAAAGATTCAAACTGCGCCGCCATGACAAGATAGACAAGCACGATACCGAGAAGAAGCATGAGGACGAGGTCGCCGGTAGTCTCTTTCTGGCTCTGTATGTTTCCGCCGTATATTATTTCTACATCCGGAGGAATGTTTGAATTTTTAATTGCCTTTTCAACTTCGACTGCGATCTTGCCTATGGCTATATTGTCTTCAAGTCTTGCTCCGATCGTGACGATCCTTTCGCGGTTCTGTCTGTTGACCGAAAGAGATGTCAGTCCCTCCTTGACCTCTGCGACATCCTTCAGTTTTACAGTCGTTCCCATCAGAGTCTTTATTTCGAGTTCTTTAAGCTGTTCAATGTTTGTTCTGTCGGCTTTTTTATATTTGACCATTATTTCGAACTCGTCACCGTCCTTTCTGTAGACAGATGCTGTGTTCCCGTAAAATGCATTTCTTACCGCCGTTCCTATCATCGATGTTTTCAGGCCTACCTGACTTGCCCTTATGCGGTCTATCTTGACCTCGATCTGAGGTTTGAGACTGTCAGAATCATTTGAAATGTCCTTAAGCCCGGGGATCTTTTCAAGTTCTTTCTGAAGTCTCAGTGCGGCTTCATTTATTTTTGTGAAATCTTTGTGAGCGAGTTTAACTGTGACAGGTTTTTCACCGCCACTCATAAGGTTGCTCATTCCGCTTGAAGTCTGCATATCCATTTTCTCAATGCCGGGCACTTCTTTTACTATTCTTGCACGGATCTTGTTTACGAACACCTTTACATTCTCTTTCCTGTAATCCTGTGAAACAAGCCTTGCTCCCACAGTCGCAGTGTTCGTATCATCAACTTTCTGTGAAAAACCGGAATAGTCAGGACCTCCTCTCATAAATGTCTTAAGAAGATATTTCTGAGGGATCTCCTCTTTCATTATCCTTTCTATGTGCTGTGCTGTAGCAAGAGTCGTTTCTATTTTTGTACCGAGAGGCATTTCAAACGCTATCTGTATCATACCTTCATCACCCTCAGGCATGAAATCTATGCCGATAATAGGGATGAAAACAAGGGAAACAATAAAAATGATCCCAGCGGCAAGAACTGTTTTTTTCCTGTGTTTGAGGGTGGATACTATTACTTTGGTGTATAATTTTTCTGTATAAGTAAGAAATTTTTCTCCGGCCCTGAAAAACCAGTTGTCATAATTGGTGTTCGTCTCTCTTGTCAGGATCTTTGCGCTTACCATGGGTGTAAGGAGCGTAGCGGCAAGAAGAGAAGCGGTCAAAGTAAGGATTATGACACCGGCAAGCTGTCCGAAAAGGATTCCTATAAGACCTCCGACAAAGAAGAGCGGAGCAAAAATTACGATCGTTGTAAGGGTCGATGCAAGTATGGCTCCGCCGACCTCTGAAGTTCCGTCGATCGCAGCGTCAATCTTGTTTTTACCATCGTCCAGATGGCGCATAATGTTATCAAGTGCGACAATTGAGTTGTCGACGACCATTCCTATAGCAAGGGAAAGCGACATCAGCGACACCATGTTCAGAGTGAACCCGAATCCGTACAGGAACGCAAAAGCGATGATCATGGAAGCCGGGATGGAAAGAAGTACGATAAGACTCGACTTAACCCTGCGCAGGAAGAATATGACGACAAGAATGACAAAGAAACACGCTGTCAGGACAGAGGATGCAAGGCTTGAGATCGTTTTCTTGATGAAATCTGAAGTATCAAGGAGTATGTCTATCTTAAATCCGTCCGGAAGTCTGGGTTTTATCTCTTCAAGTTTTGCTGTGACCGCATCAGCTATTTCGACAGTATTCGCGCCTGACTGTTTCTGCACCATCATGAAAACCATATATTCGCCGTCTTTCAGACCGAACTGTCTTGTATCTTCGGCGCCCCAGAAAACCCTTGCTACATCTTTGATCTTAATGAGTCCTGACGGGGTGCTTGCAACAATTGTTTCGTTGATCTCATCTATGTTCTTATACTCTCCGGGAACCCTTATGGTATAGTCCAGAGACCCTATCTCTATGTTGCCTGCAGGAAGCGAAAGGTTCTCTGCCTGTACGGTGCTCACAAGGTCTGATATGGTCAGATTATATGCGGAAAGTCTCTGTTTCTCAGCGGAAATAATGATCTTCTTTTCCATTCTGTTGAATATTATTACAGATCCGACACCGGGAATTCTTTCAATATAATTGCTTATGTAGTCATCGATCTCATCACCTTTATAACGGATGTTCTCTTTTGAAGATGTTATTGAAAGGAACATTATCGGCATCATGCTGAAATCGAACTTGAAGATCAATGGTTCCTCAACATCATCAGGCAGATATGATCTTGACATGTTAAGAAGGTCCCTGACCTTGTTTGTGGCTTCGCTCAGATCGGTTCCGTAGTCAAATTCACATGTGACTGTGGAAACATTCTCCATTGAACGGCTGTAAATGTTTTTCATCCCTGCAGTTGAAGAAAGAGCCGATTCGATGACTTTTGAAACCTTCTCTTCAACCTCTTCCGATCCGGCACCTTTGTATATAGTTATTACCGAAATGGCAGGGATCTCCATGTCGGGCATGAGATCGATGGGCAGTTCCTTAAGTGAGTAGAGACCGAAAAGACCCATTATGATGAAGATAATGGATACAAATACCGGTCTGCTTACTGCAAATTTCGGGAAGTTCATTTTTTCACCTCACTTTCCGCAGTTGCATTGTCTGAAATGACATTGACCTTCTGGCCTTCCTCGAGCCTTCTTCCTCCGCCGACGACTACATCTTCGCTGCCGTCAAGACCTTTTTCAATTATTGAATAACCTTCGACCGATCCGCCGATGAACACTTCTTTTGTGAAGACCCTGTCAGCTTCGTTCTTTGCATAGATTATACCGGCTTCATTATCTCTTGTGAAAACGGCATTTCTCGGCACGACCAGATATTCATGTTCGGGAAGGGTGAACCTGACTCTTACTGTCATTCCTGACTTGAAAACATTTCCCGGATTGTCAATGAGCATTTCAACCTTTATGCTTTTGGTCATGGTGTCAACTTTACTGTTTATGAGATTGACTCTGGCAGTCACTTCTTTTTCGGGAAAAGCATCGAATATCACTTTTGCAGTAGTGTTCTTATCTATTCCGCCTATCTCAAGTTCGCTTATGAAAATTTCGATCTTGAGCTTGTCGGTCTGAACGATCTCAAACATGGGTCTCGGGTTGGCTGGTGATGCCATTTCGCCTATCTCACCGTTCCTTGATGCAATATATCCTGAAAAAGGTGCTATGATCGATGTATAGTTGAACTGTCTTGTATTGCCGTCAAGAGCGCTCTGAGCCATATTTTTCTGAGCCTTTGCCGCGGCAAGACCTGCCTCAGCCTGTTTATATCCTGATTCGACCTGTTCGAATTCGCTGTCAGAAACAGAACCATTCTGTTTAAGAGTTTTGAACCTTTCGTAATCTGCGCTTATTTTTGCAAATGCCGCTTCAGCCTGCATTACACCGGCTTCAGCCGCGCTGAGTTGAGCTTTTGATGCATTGACTGCGATCTCATAATCACTGCCGTCAAGCTGAGCAAGTGTTGATCCGGCATTAACAAAATCACCTTCTTTTACATTGAAGGATTTTATTGTAGCCGCAACTTTCGGGTTTATGTAGGCGGATTTAACAGCCATTGCAACAGAGGCCGTGTCAAAAGACCTGCTGAACTTTCTTTTTTCAGGTTTTGTAATCTTAACAGCCTGAGTCAGATTGGAACTGTCGGTGAGCTCATTTTTTGAACATGATACAAGCCCTGTTGTAAGTGTCAGAACTATCACAGCAGCGGCGGAAACAAGTTTAGCTTTCATTTATCATTCTCCATATTGAAGATTGCTCTTTTAAGGTTGTTAAGTCCTCCAATGAGGAATTTGAATATGTCAGTATTGTCAATATTGTCGATTCTCCACGGAAAATCGGAGATGAGTGAATATGAGGCGAGTGCTTTGGACTGTTTGGTTATGTTGCACGACATCGTAACAAAGGAGTGCATGAAACCGACGAACATCAGCGTTATTTTCTTTGTTCTTTCGTCATCCGGACTTTCACCGATGTATTCTGCGATCACGCTGTTAAGCCAGTTAAGTTCGCTATCACGGTGGTCCATGATCTTTTTTGCGATGTCAGGCGAATTGAACATGTATTTCTGTATCTCAAAAAAGACCTCGGTCGATATCTCCATGAGCGGCTTGAACTCCTCGTATCCTCCGAAAAAGACTTTCATGTTGAAATCGCAGTAAATAAAAAGAAGTTCTTCCGGGTTTTTTGCTTTCATGATAAGCGGCTTTAGCTTTTCGGTCGTTTTTTTATTGAAGTATTCAAAACCTTCGATCAGAAGAGCCTCTTTTGAATCAAAATAATAATAAAGAGCCGATTTGGTAAGTCCCGATTTCTCGGCAACATCGTTCAGCGTCACTCTGTTAATTCCGTGCTGCTGGACAAGGGCCACGAAATTCATGATGATCATTTCCTTTTTTTCTTCGCTTGTTCTTGCCATGTCAGTTGCCTCCGCCGGTTATATCGCTGTAGCCTGCACCGATAGTTACAGCAAGCCTGTTCAGGGCGACTTCATGCTCCCATATCGAATTGAGAAGTTTCATCTTGGCCGATCTAAGGGCTATGGATGCGTCGAGCAGTTCCGTTTCAGTGGTCAGCTTCTCGCGATATTTATCCTCTTCGATACGGAGATTTTCTGTCGCAGAGACAACTTCTTTCTTTGCTATTTCGATAGATCCGGATTTTATAGTGATGTCGTTTTCGAGCTGAAGAAGCTGAAGTTCAAGCATTTTCTTCGTGTTGGCGTTGTCAAGCATGGTCTTAACCTTTTCATGGTGAGCTTTTTTCACCTCGAACGCAGTCTTTCCCCAGTCGAAACCTATGTTCCAGCTTATGTTGCCGCCGAAGAACAGCGTCCCTTCAGGCTGGAACTGGGATGAATCCCAAGTCCTTGAATATCCCGCAACAAGTACGAAAGAGGGGATGAACGGCTGGATGGCAAGCATTTCCTGATGTTTTGAAATTGAAAGGCTCTTTTCAAGTATCTTAAGCTCTATCCGGTTGCTGAGCATCAGGCTTTCAAGTTCTTCATGTGATGCTTTGAGAAGCATTTCTGATGTTCTGACCGGTTCAAGTTCAAGATCACTGCTTGAAATGTTCATGAAAATGGAAAGGTTCTTTTTTATGAGGTTCCTGTTACCCTCTATAAACTGTATCTGCTGATCTATCTTTGCCTGCTCTATCTCTATTTTAAGAACAGCTCTTTTATCTGAAAGTCCGGCATTGACAAAATTGGTCGCCTGAGCGTTATATCTTTTCAGCTGTTCTTTTGTTTCGGTAAGAATGGACATGCTTTCCGAAAGCATCTGATAATTGTAATAAAGTGTAATTATCTCAAGTCTGATCTGGTCTTTTGTGAGCTCTTTCTGCAGTTTTACGATATCATGCCCTGTTTCAGCCGCCTTATATCCGAAGGAGACGCTCCAAAGCGGAGTTATGGGCTGAACGGCAGTAATGGAAAGAGTTCTGTTTTTTTCAGGCATTTCAATAGCAAAAGGTATTGGATCGACTCCGGGTATGCCGGGATCGAACATCATCGGTTCAGGTTCAGGATTGAATTTGAGCCACTGGTATCCTGCTTCGATCTTTGCTGTAGGCAGAAAAGAGAAGATCACGGAATCTTTACCGCTTTTTGCGGCCTTTTCGCCTTCATCAAGAGCCTTGATCTTTTCACTTTCCTGAATTGATGTGCTGATACACTCTTCAAGAGAGTAGGTCTTAGCCGTAAGTAATGCCGGAATGATAAGCATCATCGCCGTAATGATCAAAAATCTGACTTTTTTCATAAGCTTGCCTCTCGAACTATTGAAAGTTTGAACAAAAAACAAAAAAGTTCAAATGTTTTATAGTTCAAAAAAAATAAAAGTCAAGCGAAAATAGTGAAAAACCTGTCAATTTTTGTAAAGTATTGAAGAGAGAAACGATTTGGTGCATACACATGAAGATACATTCAATCTTTGATTCTTTACAGGGTGAGGGAAGGTTTCAGGGAATTCCGACAAAATTTGTCAGACTTTACGGCTGTAATTTGGCATGCAGTTACTGTGACGCTGAAAATGCTGTTTCAGGAGGCGGATTTTATGATACAGATGTGCACAGACTTATCGAAGAGGTTTCAAAAAGCAGATTTAACGATATATGCATAACAGGCGGAGAGCCTTTCTGTCAGGCAGGGGATCTGGAAAGATTTGCAGACGGGATAAAGAATAAAAGGATATCGATCGAGACAAACGGTTCATTTGATGTGTCAGGGTTCGGCCTGAAACATCCTGAAATATTCTTTTCCATTGACTGGAAGACCCCTTCATCAGGAAATCCATGCTTCAATGGCAGTAATCTGGAATTTCTTAAAAACGGTAAAGGGTGGATAAAATTTGTGGTGAGTGACATAAATGATCTCGAGTTTATTTCAGAAAAACTTAAATATCTTGATAACATTGAGGTTTTTGTCAGCCCTGTTTTTGAAAAAGGGACAGACTGGTTCAATGCCGTTCAGAGATTTGTTTCGCATAATAATGGTCTGAGATTCCAGCTTCAGCTTCACAAGATACTTGGAATTGAATAAGGTGTTATTTCCCGGGACACTGAGATTTTACAGATTCAGGTATGTTCCTCAGTCCGTATGCGGCATCAAACTGGTTCGAGAACTCTTCTGCAAGTTTTTCAGCACGGTAATGGAACGCCGCCTTGTTCTCCCATGTATTTATCGGATTGAGTATGTTGGGATCTACACCGGGGCATGACTCCGGAATTTCAAGGTGGAACTGTTCATCTTTTACATATTTGACCTTTTCAAGAGAACCGTTCAGGCAGGACGAAACGATCTTTCTTGTAATGTTTATGTCCATCCTGTGGCCTGTACCGTAAGGACCCCCGCTCCATCCTGTGTTCACAAGATATACGCTGACGCCGTGTTCTTCCATCTTCTTTCCGAGAAGTTCGATGTAGTCGTTCGGATTTCTGGGCATGAAAGGTTCTCCGAAGAATCTGGAGAATGTCGATGAAGGATCTTTAACGCCTGTTTCAGTTCCTGCGAGTTTGCTTGTGTATCCCATGAGGAACCACAACATCGCCTGTTCTCTTGTAAGTTTTGCGACCGGAGGAAGAACTCCGTTAGCATCGGCTGTAAGGAATATTATTGTTGTCGGATGTCCGCTTACAGCACTCTTTTTTACATTTGTCAGGAAGCTGAGAGGGAAACTGGCCCTTGAATTCGGAGTAAGTCTTTCATCGTCAAGGTCGATGACACCGTCAGGATACATCATGCAGTTCTCAATGAGCGCACCGTGCTGGAGATAATCAGCCTCGTGGAATATTGCATTGTATATTTCGGGTTCCTTCTCTTTCCTCAGATTTATCAGCTTTGCATATATACCGTTCTCAAAGTTGGCGATGCCGTTGTCGCTCCAGCCGTGCTCATCGTCACCGATGAGAGCTCTTTCAGGATCTGCTGAAAGGGTTGTCTTTCCTGTTCCGCTCAGTCCGAGCATCAGAGCGCTTCTGCCGTCAGGTCCTTCGTTGGCACTGCAATGGAGAGGAAGTATCCCGTGCTCAGGCAGGTAGTAGTTCATGACAGTGAACATGAGCTTTTTAACGCTTCCGAGATAGGCAGAACCGAAAACTATGCCTATTGAACGGTCGAAATCGACTGCAATGACCATGTCGGATGTTTTTCCGTCGGGAAGCTTTCTCAATTTACCTGCGTATTTTGCCTGATCAAGCTTGTTGTACGGAATGGCAATTACAGTAAAAGGCTTTTTATAGAAAATGCTCTGTTCAATACCTTTGGGTACGGGTCTGAACATATTGTCAACGAAAACTGAAGTGAACGCCTTGTCTGTTATGACCCTGACAGGGAGTGCATATGAAGGATCGGCACCGAGAGCTCTGTCATTTACATAAAAACTCTTTTTAGTACGGAGAGTTCTGATAGCGTCTTCAAATATCATGTCGAAAACCTGAGGTTCCATCGGACGGTTGCTTGGTGAGTGCCAGTCGATCTTGTGTGCGCTTTCAGGGTGCTTTACAATGAGAGTGTCCTTAGGGCTTCTTCCAGTAGATTCGATAGGGGTCCATGTTGCAAGCGCTCCTTTTTCTGTGATAAGCGCTTTCCCTTTAGAAACGGCGTTGTAAATAAGAAGCTCTCTTGACATGTTCATCTGAACTATCGGATGAGTTGAGATCAACTCATTGATATGCTTCTGAAAATCCATCATTCACTCCATTTTAAACTAAGTTATTAATAAATTATAATGAGCCAGCTGTCACTGAATATACAACAGTAAAAGAATAAACTCAAAAAAAATCGAAGCTTGAATACAGGAATTGTTTTTTTAAGAATAAACTGTATAATCGGAAAAGTTTTTTGTTTAATGACTTTCATTGAAGGGCGGGGCTGATGAAAAGGATTAATTTTTCAAGGATAGTGTTTCTTCTGACTGTTTTTCTCTGGTCCGGTGTTTCTGCAGGTGATTTCGCAGTTGACACAGATAGACTTAAGACAAATCCTTTTTATGACGGATATTTCAGTGTTTACGGCGGAGCAGGTCTTGATGCCGGACTGCTCGGGATCAACTTCATAATGAAATATCAGCCGGAGCCTCTGGCTACATTCGATGCTCAGGGTGATGTGCTCAGAAGTGTAGTGACGAACCAGTTCATGGCTGATCTTTCTATAGCTTACAGTCCGGTGAAGTGGCTTGATATAGGATTTGTCCTTCCACTCATAATGTATCAGAACGGTGACGGCTGGGAAGAAGGTGATTCCATCCCTTCAGGAGGAATAGGCGATATGAGGCTTGTGCCGAGATTCCAGCTTGTAAATGCCGGAAAAGGTCTTTTCGCCCTTTCAGTCATCACTGAAATTACAGCTCCTACAGGTAAGCTTGTTCACGAAACAATGGGAGCCTCGCAGTTCTCGTTCAAACCTGCGATCGCCCTCGGAAGTGAATCGAAATGGGTCGGTTTCGCCGCTAACTTCTTTTATCAGATACTTGAAAAACAGAGATACGCAGGATCTGTATTTGATGACGAGTTCGGTGCAAAAGCCGCATTAAGCGTACATGCCGTTCCCGGTCTTTTTGATATTACAGGTGAATTCATTTCATCAACATCAATATCGGATCCTTTTGATAACAAGGCCGTGGATAATATAGAGCTCGGCGGAGGATTCAGGGTAAGAACACCTGTCAGTCTTGATATAGTTGCCGGTG
>JAKLDO010000096.1 GCA_022703485.1 bacterium | reverse complement strand
ATAGTTCAACACCTGTTGAAGTCAATATGTCAGGAGTAATGAAAGGTAAAACGATAATTTCAATCGGAACTGGGAATAATTTCAGCTGTGCGATGGATGATGCCGGTGAAATATACTGCTGGGGTGCTAATACTTCGGGGCAGTGCGGAAATGGTATGCGTGAAGTGCTTTTTGATAAAGGAAATGCCGCTAAAGTTGTTAAGAAAAGTGCATTGAACGGAAAAAAAGCCGTTTTAATAGGTGCCGGGTTGAAAAATACTGTTGTTGCGGATATGGAAGGAAAAGTTTACGAATGGGGTAACTTTAAATTAATTCCTTTTGCTTTTGACAGTGAAGGAATACTGAAAGACAAAGTTCTTTCTTCAATAAGTTCGGGAGATTATCATACTTGCGCAATTGATATGGCAAACACTGTTTACTGCTGGGGTAATAATAGTTCAGGTCAGCTTGGAAATAATTCAACAGTTGAAAGTTATACCCCGGTTGCGGTTGATTTGACCGGAGTCTTGAAAGACAAAACTATCAAATCAATCTCTGTCGGAGGAGCACATACTTGTGTCATTGATAGCGACGGACTTATCTACTGCTGGGGGAATAATAAATACGGTCAGCTCGGAAATGGTGAAACAGCAGACAGTTCAGTTCCTGTAGAAGTTGATATGACCGGAGTCCTCAAAGGTAAAGTTATAAAGTCGATTAAAAGCGGAAGGGTTCACACTTGTGTGCTTGATTCTGATGGGTTTGTATATTGCTGGGGTAATAACAGTAAAGAGCAGCTTGGAGATAACACAGCTATGGATAGCGCTGTTCCTGTTAAAGTCTATACATCTATTGCACTCAAAGGTAAAAAAATTGTTCTTTTGAGCGCAGGCGGAAATCATACTTGTGCTGTGGATGACAAAAGTTTAGTTTACTGCTGGGGGGAGAATAGTCTGGGTCAGCTCGGAATAGGTTATGAAACAGCTCATTATGCACCTGCGCCTGTTGATATGTCGGGAGTGTTAAAAGGTAAAAAAATAACAGCGATTGCCAATGGTGACAATACAACATGTGTGCTTGATGAAAACGGTGCAGCATACTGCTGGGGAAGTGTACTCGGTAATGAACTGGATAAAAGTTCTGTCCCGGAAAATGTGAATATGGATGAGGCATTGAAAGGAAAGAAACTTGTTTCAATCAGTGTGGGTTCAGATCATGTCTGTTCAATAGATGATGCGGGGGAAGTTTACTGCTGGGGAGGCAGCATGTACGGGCAGACAGGTGCGGCCATTATTTCCTATGCAAAGAAACCGGTCAAAGTATTTTATTCTGTCACAGGGAAATAAAATACAGCACATTTATAAAATGGGAAAAAGTCCTGTTTTAGTTGATTTTCAGGCAGGTTTTTTTAAAATTTCAAGTCATATTTTTTGAGGTGAATAAATGAAAAAATCTACACTGATCATTCTGGTTTTTGCTGTTTTTGCACTTATTTCCTGCGGTGAAAAGAAAGAGGAGGAGAATATCTACGAAAAGAAAGACGGCGATACTGAAACCTCCGATGACAGTGAAAAACATGATTACCAGTCAAGACCTGACGGTAATACCGAAAACGATGAAGAAAGTACAAATGATGAAGAAGTATCTGATGATGCATCTGACGACTTAACCGACATTGACAATCAGCCGGATGATAGAAGCGATGAGGATGAGACGCAGACTCCTGATGAAGATGAAGCAGATGAAGATGCGGACACGGATGATGGAACTGTTATAGGAAATGATGATGATACGGATGAGGGAACGGTCTGTCCTGCAAGTTACGGGATCACAAAAGAATCTGATATCGCCCTGATAAAAGACTGCAACACGATAGAAGGTCAGCTGGTCATTCAGAACTTTCCGGGTACTGCAATAACAGGTTTGGAAAACCTCAGGACTGTCAAAGGTGATTTTAACATTCTTACATCTCCGGATCTTGTTTCTCTGGAAGGCTTCAAGAATCTCGAAACTGTCGGCGGCGGCATGTATGTTCTTGAAAATAATTCGCTTTCAGATCTTTCAGACCTCGAAAGTCTGAAAAGAGTGGAGGGGTGGCTTCACATAAAAAACAATGCTGACATGACAAAAATATCGCTTAAGGCACTTCAGTATACAGGCAAGTTCATGGTCGTAGATAACAATGAAATGACAGAACTGGATCTTCCTGAAATTGCCGAAAGCGGTAATTTTTTCCAGATAATAACAAATGATAAACTCACATCTATCGCATCACTGAAAAAACTTAAAAAGGTCGGAGAAAGATTACAGATATCAGGCAATTACATGCTGACCTCGCTTGACGGGCTTGATAATCTCGAAACGGTCGAAGGGGATTTGAGACTTACAACTGGAAAAGCGCTCACCGACCTAAAAAAACTTTCAAATCTTACATCAGTAGGCGGTCTTGAAATTACTGGGAATGACCTTCTGACATCACTTGAAGGCCTTGAGAAGATAACAGATATTCCGGGTAATGCACTTGTCGGAGGTGAGAAGCTTTCTTCACTTAAAGGCCTCGAAAATATTACAGAAATAGGTGGCAAGCTGTGGATAAACGGAGCAAAAGAGATCACAACTCTTACCGATATGGCAAATCTTGACAACATAGGCGGCGATCTTGAGATCTCGTTTAATTTGAAACTTATATCACTTGTTGGACTTTCCGGTCTTCTGTCTCTTGGCGGTGATCTCAAAATTTCAGGAAATACACTTCTTCCACAGTGCGAAGCCGACAATCTTGAAACATATCTTAAAACTCTCGGCTGGGATGGAACATCAACATTTTCAGGCAATTACGGCGAAGGAACCTGCGAGTAGGTTATCTATTCAGTTTCAGGAAGGTGATAAATAAAATAATATGGGTTATCGCAATGTGTATCCGACTCATCGCAAACACGATAAAAAATATTTTGAAATGATTTGGTGGCATAAATATCGCTTCCAGCGTTTTTGCTCACAATTTCAAGATTTTCCAATGACTCGGAATCCTTGTCAATAATAAACTTTTTTCCGGATTCAAGTATCATTCCGTTCCAGATTGAAAAGTCTGAGTACCAGGATCCTTTATTTAAAGATTTTGTGCTTTTTCCGTCAGTGACAATTAAAAAATTATCACTGTCACTATCATTGGAATTATGTTCGATAACAGGCTCTTTCGAAAAAGATTCTCCAATATATTTGAAATTCCCAGTCTGTTCAAACATCAAAAACGGTGAATAGCAGTATTCATAAAGAGGAATGGATAATAATGTTCCGTCTTCACTGAATAAAAATCTGTCATTCAGAATAACCATTCCGGAAAATGACGAATCTTTAGAAAAATAGTAGAGCGGATCTGAAACAGTTATTCCTTCTTCATTAAGCAGAACGGATTTTACCGCTTTTCCGGCAGCTCCTTTTACTTCTGCTGAGAAAATTGATTTTTTATCATTTACCCCAACTTTTGACACATTGGTAAAACTGTTGTCAAACAAAAGAGCTGATAACGGTTCAGCCGAAAGATCACCATCAGGAAAAGATATCAGATAAGTTTCAGGCTCAGCTTCATCAGTTGTTTCGAGAAGTTGAAGAGCACTGCCAGATATTGTGATACCTGAAAGTTTTCTTGAGGTTTCATTCAAAAAGCTGCCGATTATCTTCCCTTTTTGCATAGCTGTTATTTTTGAAATGTAATCCTCTTCTTTATCGTAAACGATCAGGGTATCTCCAATAAAACCAAGAACGGTTCCGGAAGCACCTGTAGCGGTTGCTTTTTTTTGAGAATTTTCAATGTAATGAGATGATCCATAGTAAAACCCGCCTGATGAATCAGGAGAAACCATACCCGGTTCAATAAGAATTTCATGGTTTATTGTTCCGGCAGGCGTTCCATCGGTGGTCCATAAAAAGTAGCTGCCGCAATTTTCAGCACTTGTAATACCGAATAGAGACATTCCATTAGCACTAATTCCGTAATAATAAAACCCATCAAATCCGATATCAGATCTTTTGCAATCCTGACCAGCCGCAACGATCGTCTTTTCACCATTGGCAATGTTAAAAGAATTCAGGTAGGTATAATCACCGGATTTATATGAACTCATTATTGTATTGTCATTCACTGAATAAATATTGCCGGTTGATTTTGCCAGGAATTTTATGTCTTCGGGATTCCCGTCAGTTTCAAAACATTGAGTGTATCGTCCTGCATTAATATATATCCGGTCTTTTCCAGTTCCAATTTTTTTAACTGGATAAATAGACATTTTCTGAGGAGTTGATTTCATGTCTGGATATCTTTCGCTGAAACTTCCATCATTATCTACAGAATATAATTTATGTTCAGGGCTTTTCCCGAAAACATTGAAAAGTGCCTCTTCTCCCGAAAATCCTGCAAATTCGTATGATTCTCCCGGGTTACACATCATTTCAACACTTTTCATAGTGCCGGACTCAATATTCAATGTTCTAAGACACTTGTAAGATTTATCTGAATTTTCAGGCGGCATTATCGCAAAAAGATGTATTCCGTCAGAAGAATAGGGCTGCGAAATAATCTCGTCAAATCCGGCTGTTATTTCAGGTTCTCCAGATGAATAAAAAGTAATGAGTGTATTGTTTTCACAGTGATTTACGATGTGGAAAAACGATTTGTTCAATTGCCTGAGAATTGAGATTCCTCCTGAATCACAGCCACATATTTTCTCTTCCTGACAAGTTGAAATATCAAGATATGTTAAACAGTTATCGTTATCATATTGATAGAATATTCTCCCATTTATATATGATTTTGCAAAAGGTCGCTTTCCTGTTTCATCGTGGCATATTTCAACAAGTTTTTTTTCTTCTTTATTTAAAATGAAATACTCTCCTTCTTTTCTTTCATAGATAAGGTCATCGGAATCTCCTTTTGAAGAAAACCAGTTATTTTCATCATCGAGTATAAAGAAATCGTCTTCAGATGAACTGTAAAACCATGTTCTTTTATTACTTAAATCAATGTTGAAGGTTGTAAAAACAATGTTTTCTTCCATATCAACCGAAATAAGAAAATAAAATTCAGATGACATATCGGCAATTTCACTTATTTTCTCAATTGGAAGAACAATTTTCCGCTTATCTACAGTCCCGTCTGTGGAAATAATTCCTTCATTCGAAATGTAATAGAACAGTTCATCAGTGGAATAATAAAAAGTTAGAAAAGATTGCAGATAATTCACATTGCCTTCTTCAATAAGCTCAATATTATCATCACTATTTATAGAATACAGTCCTGAATCTTCAATGAATAAAGCTTGTTCTGTGTTTGCCCAAAAAGTTGAAATCACCACTGGCTGATCAACAGGTTGCGGTAGATATTCAAACGGATTTGGAATCTGAATTGCGGTTTTCTGTTTTATCATTTTTTCACCGTCATAGCATTCAACAGCAATTGCACACAGTCCGTCTGGAAATTTCGTTTTTGTCGGAGTAAATGTATAAGTGTCTGATTCGATTGTTCCTTTGCAGGTGTCATCTTTGGAAACAGTAATTACGGTTTTTAAGTTCTGCTCAGATTCACATCTGATAAAATAGCTGTAAGTTTCATCCCATCGGGTTATTCCGTGAGGTCTCGTTTTGAAAGATAAGGAGTCAGGTTCAATGTCGAAATCGTTGATGTCTTCGTCAGGTTCACCGGAATCGTTATCAACTACTGTTTGGTCATCATCGTAAACTGGTTCTTCGGTGTCAGTCACAATGCTAAAATCTTCGTCAGCAGATTTTTCTTTTGTACTTCCGCATGACAGGAAAAGAACTGCAATTAACGGAATTATAAATATTGAGACAGGTTTTTTCATGTAACTTCTCATGTTAAATCTCTTAACTTTACTTAAAACGGTTGAAAAGTGAAAAAAGTTGCCTGATTACTTACGGACAGGTCTGAACACAAAAGGATAATTCACGATAACAATTCCGCCGCCTTTTGGAACGGGGAACACGATCTTTTTTGTGATGTCGAGGATGCACAGGTTCAGAGCTTCATCATTAAGGCTTGTTCTGTTGATCTTTGCGGAAGCGACTTTTCCTTCCCCCCTGATAACAAGGTTGACTATTGTTCTTCCTTCGAGGTCACTGTTCTTTGCAAGT
Source organism: bacterium (assembly GCA_022703485.1). Lineage (GTDB taxonomy): Bacteria > UBP6 > UBA1177 > UBA1177 > UBA1177 > JAKLDO01. Next base: position 4,233 of record JAKLDO010000096.1, on the reverse strand, counting down.
GCAGTTTCGTAACATTTTTTATAATCTTTTGAATATTTCTCGATAGTTGAGTCAATTGTCGGTCTGTCAAGCGCTCCTATTATGATTTGCTGAACGGTATCAGCCGGAATTTCAATACCTTGTTCTTTAAGTTTTGCGATTGAATTTCTGAGAATGTTCAGTGCATCTGTTCCGCCATTGTACCCTGCCTCGACCGCACCTTTGAAATCCCCTTTTTTATAAAGCAGGTATGCGATATTGTACCACGCATCTTCATAAAAAGGATTAACCTCAACAGTTTTGTTCAAATAAATTAAAGCCTTATCATCATCTTTTAGCTGAATATATGAAATCGCTATGTTATATAAAGCCTTGGTGTTTTCAGGGTCTTTTTCAAGAACCTTTTCAAAAACTTGGATCGCCTCAGTGTATTTCTGCTCGTTGAAAAGCTTTGCACCTTGATTCAACTGCTCTTTTGCCGCTGCCTTCTGCGCACTCGAACACGAAAACGCCAGCAAAATAAGAGAACAGACAAGGATAAGTCTTGTTTCCATTTGTAATCTCCTAAACTACATGATCGCAATTATAGGTCATCTGACATCTTTTATAGGTCATGCGATTTATCAATTTCACTCTTTTGTTTCAGGGTGTTTGAAAATAAAAGTGTAACTTGCAAATACATTTTTTCTGTCTTTAGAAATGGGGAATTTTATTTTTTTTACAATATCGATGACGCATTTTTCTACTTTTCCGTTGTATAAATCTCCCTTATTTCTTCTACCAACTCCAATGCCTATAACTTGACCGTTTTTTGATGAAATAATAAAAGAAATATGAACTTCTCCTCCAAGAGCTGAATTCGACCTGAAAGGGTTGACATCATTTATCTGGTCAAGATAGCATTTTTCATATTCTTTATTGAACCTTTCGATATTTTCATAGATTGTCCGCTTCTTTAATTTCCCCTCTCCCATAACCATTGTTTTGTACTTCTGAGGAATTTCAATGCCTTTTTCATGAAGTTTCGCTCTGGAATTATCCACTAATTTTTTTGCATCAGATCCGGCATCAAGTCCTGCGCCAAGCGCTGAAAGATAATCTTCTTTCTTAAAATAAATGAGAGCCAGATTGTACCATGCATCGTCCTGAAAAGGATCGATCTCAATAGTTTTGTTGAGATAAATCAAAGCCTTGTCATCATCTTTTAGCTGGATGTATGAAATTGCGATGTTGTATAACGCATTTGCATTCTTTGGATCTTTTTCAAGAACCTTTTCAAAAACTTGGATCGCCTCAGTGTATTTCTGCTCGTTGAAAAGCTTTGCACCTTCTTTTACTGTCGGGGCACTCGAACACGAAAACGCCAGCAAAATAAGAGAACAGACAAGGATAAGTCTTGTTTCCATTTGTAATCTCCTAAACTATATGACCGTAATTATAGGTCATCTGACATCTTTTATAGGTCATGCAATTTATTCTCTTTAAGTGATTTGAGAAAGATTTCAAATTTTTTCATGGAATTTTCTTCTTTAGACCATATTTTTATTTCATTGATATCTATTTCGTTGTTTCCGGCAACAAGAACCGCCTGTTCAAGTGACGGTCTGTCATTCCAGTGATAAAATGCCGCGAGTCTATCCATGACGCACTGTGTCGGGGTAAGAAGTTTCAAATATCCTGATTCTGTTTCGATCTCGTTGAATTTTGTCAGAGGCTTGTTCCCGACTGCAACAGGCGGCGGCGGAAATTCAATAAAATAATCGGTCGCTTCACTTTTATAATAACGACCCTGTTTGTAAAATTCCAATTCATTCAAAGCTATTGTAAGTCTTTCGACACGGCAATGTGTAATGAAATCAAGGTCATACGATTGATAACGATTTTCTGAATAAATTGAAACAACTGCTCCGCCTGTAAGCACAGCATCGATACCATGCTGCCTGAACTTTTTACAGACGATGAAAGCAAGTTCTTTAAGCGATGTGTTTTTATCAATTGTATTCATAACGGCTTATCGCTTTTTCTCGGTCTTGTCCTTTCGCTGTAATACATCTGTTTCTCTTCAGGAGCGGTGTATTCAAAAGCTTTTTCAAGGAGCGCTTTAAGCTCTTTTAAAAACGGAAATCGCGGATTCCAGGTGTAAAGTTTTGTCCGTCCTTTCATTCTGCTGACAAATATTCCGGCATCTTCAAATTTTGCAAGCTGTTTGTTCACAGGATCAAACGCCACATTGAAAAGCCGGTTTATCTGACGGGCATATCCTTCTTCATAAACAAACATAAACATCAGTATTTTCTCAGCAGTATACCCGCCAAAAAGCTTAGAAAGCATTATGACCTCCAAAATAGCTCATGTGACATATTTTATAGGTCATGCTGTTTTTGTCAAATTTATGGTGTCGGGAATTTGATGTTATGTTTCCAAACAGATTGCTTTCAATATATTTGACAAACATATTTATAGGTAGTAGATAGGGTTGTATTTTTTGATGGCTGGAAAAAAATGTCACAATCCAAGGTCACTCACTGCGGTACGGTGGTCCGTATCGAGGGAGATAGTGTATTCGTAAAGATGGAAGTGAAAAGCGCCTGTTCCGAGTGTCATGCGAAAGGGCTGTGTTCCGCGGCCGACATGGCGGAAAAGATCGTAGAGACGACTTCAGCCGACTCTGTTAAACCGGGAGATGCTGTCATTGTCGAGATGGATGAAGGTCTCGGTTTCAAGGCGGTGATGTTTGCATTTTTCATACCTTTTGTGATACTTGCCGCTGTGCTTTTCGGAACTTATTATTTCACCGGTTCTGAAACGGCCGCCGCATTAGTTTCGCTTCTAGCGCTCGTTCCGTACTATCTGTCATTGATACTGTTCAAGAGATATTTCAGGAAAAAGTTCGTGTTTACCTGTAGAAAGATTAGTAATATCAGCCAGTGAGGTGAATTGTGGAAGGAATCATTCTCTATTCTGTTATCTCGCTCGGTGCAGTAGCCGCCATTTCTGCGATGGTCCTTTTCTTTATTGCAAAGAAATTCAGTGTTGTCGAAGACCCTCGTATCGATGTTGTTGCTGAACTGCTTCCGGGTGCCAACTGCGGCGGATGCGGATATCCCGGATGCCGGGGTCTTGCGGAAGCTCTTGTGAAGGGTGCTGATGCCGGAAATATTGCAGGAATGCTCTGTCCCCCGGCCGGATCTGCAAAGATGGCCGAGATAGGAAAAGTTCTCGGCATGGAAGTTACTGCGGGAGAACCTATGGTGGCAGTGCTCCGCTGTGGCGGAACTCATGAAAAAGCACCTAAAAAAACCGATTTCGACGGACCTTCTAAATGCTCGATAGCCCACACGGTCTATACCGGTGAAAAAGGCTGTCCGAACGGATGCGTGGGACTTGGTGACTGTGTAGCTGCATGCGCTTTCGGAGCGATGTATGTTGATGAAAAGACAGGACTTCCTGTAATAATAGAAGCAAAATGCGTTGCCTGCGGAGCATGTGTGAAAGCATGTCCCAGAAAGATAATAGAGCTCAGACCGGTAGGCAGAAAAAGCCGCAGAGTATGGGTGAACTGCAGGAATACGGAAAAAGGCGCCGTTGCGATGAAAGTGTGCAAGGCCGCCTGCATCGCTTGCGGAAAATGTGCTAAAGAGTGTCCTGAAAAAGTACAGGCGATCACGATAGATAATTTCCTTGCGTATATCGATCCGAAGAAGTGCATAGCATGCGGAAAATGTATATCAGTGTGTCCGACAAAGGCTATTTCCGCCACATTTGAGATGCCTGCACCGAAGCCGAAACCTGTTGAAGGTGCGGCCGAAGAAGTGAAAAAAGAAGAAGTAAAACAATAAAAGGAGATAATTGTGAAGCTCAAGACTTTTAAGATCGGAGGAGTCCATCCGCCCGAAAATAAAATGGCGGCAGGCAGCCCGATAGTGGCTCTGACCCTGCCGAAAAGGGTTTCGATCCCGATGAACCAGCATATCGGTGCTCCGGCAAACCCGGTTGTCAAAAAAGGTGATGATGTCAAAGTGGGCACATTGATCGGAAAAGGTGAATCTTTCATTTCCGCAAACATCCATTCTTCGGTCAGCGGAAAAGTTTTCGCAGTCGATACGGTAATGGACACCACAGGCTACAAGGTGAAAGCCGTGATAATCGATGTCGAAGGCGATGTGTGGGAGGATTCTATAATAAAGAACGGCGGACTGATCAAGGAGATCAAGCTCGAACCTGCCGAAATAGTTGAAAAGATAAAGGCCTGCG
>JAKLDO010000095.1:6450-10616 GCA_022703485.1 bacterium | reverse complement strand
GGGAGTATGCCTTACAAAGTTCACGGGGAGCGGCGGAAAAGGAAATTCCAATGAGGCTCATGCCGAGTTCGTGGCGAAATGCAGGAGTGCTTTCAACAGGGATAAAGTCCGCTGGCAGTCTGCTGAGCTTGGCAAGGTTGACCTCGGAGGCGGCGGAACGATAGCGATGTTCATTGCCGAGTACGGAATGGATGTGGTCGACTGCGGAACGCCCGTTCTTTCGATGCACAGTCCGTTCGAGATAACATCCAAGGCTGATGTGTACCATACCTATCTGGCATACAGGGCTTTTTATAAATACATGTAAAAAAGGCGGTTTTAAATATGAGGAATCTGATACCTGACCTTGAAAAGCTGGGACTGAACTCTTCAAAGCAGCTCAAGAGATCGGGTTCGATAAATGCATCAGTCCTTTTTGTGGATATTTCCGGTTTCACGGCAATGACGAGAAAGCTGATGGAGCAGGGCAAGGAAGGTGCTGAGATACTTTCGAAGTTCATGAATGTCCTTTTCGATCCGCTGATAGATGCTGTCTACAGTCACGGCGGATTCATCACGAACTTTGCAGGGGATGCTTTCACGGCTGTTTTCAGGAACGATAAAGGTGTTCAGGCGGTAGGAGCGGCTGCGGAGATCAGGTCGTTCTTTCTTTCCAACCCAGTTCTTGAGAACAGGGGCTGGTCTTTCAAGGTATCATCAAAGGCCGGTATTTCAAAAGGAAGACTGAACTGGATCCTCGCGGAGGCTGACGGTATTGAGCATTTCCTTTTCTTCGGCAATGTTGTCGATGAAGCGGCCATGGCGGAACACAGGTGTACCGGAAATACGATATGCATAGACCGCAAGGTTCTGACTTCATTGGGAGATCAGGCGGTGTGCTCCTGCGCAGGCAAAGGGATCTTTATTGAAAGCATTAGTTCAAAAGCTGTACGGACCGGTTCCAGTATCAAGGTCGATCCTGATGTTCTAAAAAGGTTCATTCCGAACGCTGTTCTAGAACAGACGATCCACGGCGAGTTCCGCGAAGTTGTTTCTCTTTTCATTTCATATACTGTTCCTGAAAGATCCGCTGATATAAACGGTATTGTCGGTTTTTTTGCTTCTTCGGTCCAGAAATACGGTGGATACATAAGCGGGTTCGATTTCGGTGACAAGGGTTCGACACTTCTTGCTCTTTTCGGTGCTCCGGTAAGTTATGAGGACAATCTTGAAAGAGCGGTGAACTGTATCGCCCACATCCGGCGTAACAGTCCGGTTCAGATAAGGTCCGGCATAACTGAAGGTGTCGCCTATGCCGGTTTCACGGGCAGCACTCAGCGGTCTGCATACACTGCGCTTGGTGATGATGTCAATCTTGCCGCCAGACTGATGATGGCCGCACCTTTCGGATCTGACTGGGTGACTGGAAAAGCGGCTCAGAAAATAGCAAACACTGTGGAGCTTGAATCTGCAGGATGTCATCTGTTCAAGGGTATAGGAAAGGAGATAGAGGTCTTTACTATAAAAGGCCGGCTTAAAAAGGATGAATCCGTCTCTTTTTCCACGGCTTTCACCGGAAGATCTGCCGAACTGTCGAGCCTTATCGATGCAGGCATGAACGCATCTCAATTCAGCAGGCTGGAAGTATACTGTGTGTACGGAGAGCCCGGTATCGGCAAGTCAAGGCTTATTTATGAAGTAAGGAAAAGGCTGGAAAAGGATTTTACGGTCTTTAATCTTAATACCGACACGATACTCAGACAGTCAATGAACATGTTCAATCAGTTCTTTCAGAGATTTTTTGACCAGAATGAGAATCTGCCGGCTGAAGAGAATCTCAGGAATTTTGAGAAAAAATGGGAAAGCATCGTGCCGGGTCAGTTCAGGGACAGGGAGCGTTTTGAATCCCTGAAACCTTATATAGGCGCACTAGCAGGGGTTTTCTGGAAAGGTTCGGTCTATGACATCCTTGATGCAAAGAGCAGGTATGAGAACACTCTTTTTGCCGTCTCTGATCTTTTCGGGATCCTTTCTGCACAGAAACCTCTGATGATAGTTCTTGATGATATGCATGCTGTGGATTCGGATTCACTTGAAGTCATAAAGACGATGGTTAAAAGACTTTCCGGAAGTCCGGTTGTGATTTATATGCTTGCAAGGCTCAATGATGACGGTTCAAGAACGGATTTCCTTCCCGGCGGAGCATCAAAGGTCGTTGTGATCGACAGACTGCTTGAGTCTGATGTCAGGATGTTCATAGAGAATGTCCTCGGCGGTCCTGCCGGAGCAGATCTTGTTAAGTTCGTTTTTGCAAGGAGCAGTGGAAATCCGTTTTTCATGGAACAGCTTGTCCTTTTCATGAACGAAAGGGGTTATCTTGTAAGAAAGGAAGACGTTTTCTCTCTCAAAAAAGATGATATCGAGGTTCCGGGAGAGGTGAATTCCCTTCTCGTGAGCAGACTGGACAGGCTGACGGCAAAACTGAAAGACCTCGTGTTCAAGGCTTCAGTGCTGGGCAATGACATAGATCTGCTCGTGCTTGATGAGGTGGCGGGCGAAAAAAGCATGGAGCATCTTCTCAAGGAGGGTGTGGACGAGCTGATCTGGAATGAAGTGTCCAAGGTGATATATTCGTTCAGGCACGCTCTGCTCAGGGATGCGGCATATTACATGCAGCTTACGGACAGGCTCAAGGACATACACAGAAAGGTTGCCTATGCGATAGAGAACAATTATCCGGGCGAAGAGAGGTTCTTTTCGTCGCTGGCGTTCCATTATGAAAAGGCGGAGGATTCTCAAAATGAGATGAAATATCTCAGAAAGGCGGCCGATTATGCAAAAGCCCAGTATCACAACAGCGATGCCGCGAAGATGTATGAAAAGCTCATGACAAGGCTGGAAAAGGACGAAGATCTCATCGAGACCGGACATCTTCTGGGTAATGTCTATAAAATATCAGGTAAATGGGACCTTGCGGAGAAGATATTCAGGGAAAGCCTTAACAGGGCTCAGACGCTGAAAGACGAACTTCTTTCTGCCGCCAGTATGAAGGAGCTTGCATACATGCTTCTGGAAAAAGGACGCTACGATGAGGCTCAGCCTCTGCTTGACGAAGCTGTGGGCCTTTACAGGAAGCTCGGAGTCGTTAAAGGCGAGGGCGATGTCGAAGGGTACAGAGGTCTGATCCATTATTACAAGGGTGAGCTTGATGATGCGATAGAGCATTTCACAAAAAGGCTCGAACTTGCTGAAACCATAGACGATAAAAACGCGAAAGCCCTTTCATACAGGTATCTCGGAGGTGTTTCATATTACCGGAGCGATTACAAGACCGCTCTCGATTATTACTGTAATCAGCTTGCCATATCAAAGGAGACCTGCAATATTCTTGATATCGCCGTGGCTGAGAACAATCTCGGTCTTGTCTATTCGCATCTCAATGATTTCAGAAATGCCGCCCATTTCTATCAGAAGGCGCTCGATACATACAGAAAGATCAGCATAAGGCAGTACATCTGCTATACTTCCAATAATCTCGGAGAGCTTAAATTCTGGCTGGGTGAATATGACGAGGCTGAAAAGCTCTTCAGAGAGCAGTTGAACATTGCAACGGAGCTCGGTATCAAAAGGCATATCTCGATAGCTTACAACTGTCTTGGCAACATAAGCCGGAAAAAGCAGGATTTTGTGACGGCTGAAAACTTTTATGACAAGGCCATAGCGATCGGTGAAGAGCTGAATGTTCAGACCATACTGTGCGAATATTATTATGAAAAAGCTTCTCTTTTCTATGAAATGGAAAAGCTCGGTGAAGCGCTTGAACTTGTTGAGAAGGCTCTCAAGATGAGCGCTGAGGTCAACAGGCTCGATTTCCATTTCCGCAGTGAACTTCTGAAATGGAAGATCATATCTCACAGCGACAGGGAAAAGGCTGTAGAAATGATGGGTCAGATGATGAACACGAACACTAAGAACGAGAATATTGCAGAGCTTAACTATCATCTCTATATGCTGACGCTTGATGAGGACTACTTCAAAAAGGCGATGACACTTTTTGAAGGTCTTTACAATGAAGCTCCAAAGGCGGCCTACCGCGAAAGAATTGAATCTCTTAAATCAATGAAAGGCTGAAAATGATATCATTCAATGTTGAAAAGAAATGCAAAAAAGCAAGGACAGGGACTATC
>JAKLDO010000095.1:0-6351 GCA_022703485.1 bacterium | reverse complement strand
GCCCATTCTGACCGATTCGGGCGGTTTTCAGGTTTTCAGTCTCGGTCCTCTGAGAAAAATAAAAGAGGAAGGTGTCTATTTTGCAAGCCATCTTGACGGTTCGAAAAGGTTCATTTCTCCTGAAATTTCAATTGAGATACAGGAAGCTCTGGGAAGTGACATAATGATGGCTTTTGACGAGTGTCCGGCACTGCCTTGCACCCGTGATTACATGATAGATTCAATGGACCGCACGACAAGATGGGCGCAAAGGTGTCTTGATGCAAGAAAAAGTGATTCAGCCCTTTTCGGTATTTTTCAGGGCGGGGTAGATATATTTTTAAGGAAAAAACACCTTGAAGAGATCTCTGCGCTTCCTTTTGACGGTTTTGCCATCGGAGGCTTGAGTGTCGGCGAAGAAAAAGATGACATGTATAAGATCATTGAAGAAATTGCACACCTTATGCCGGAAAACAAGCCGAGATACCTGATGGGTGTAGGCACTCCGAGGGATATCGTGAAAGCGATAATGGAAGGGATTGACATGTTCGACTGTGTCATGCCGACAAGGAATGCCAGGAACGGACAGCTTTTCACATGGTCGGGAACACTCAACATAAAACGCGAGGAATTTCAGAGAGACACAGGACCGGTAGACGGAAAGTGCGACTGCTACACATGCCATAATTTCAGCAGAGCCTATCTGCGCCACCTCTACAAATCGGGTGAATATCTTTCTCCTGTGCTCAACTCCATCCACAATCTTCATTTCTACCTTGAACTTGTGAAAACCGCCCGTATGCATATTGAGAACGGTACTATCGAAGAGTTCTACAAAGAAATATCAAAAGTTTATGAAAGATAGATATTTTAAATTTGACTGCTTTATGAAAAACAGCACAATGATTTCAACTTGTTTGATGTTTTTCAGGGGGATAAATAAATGAAAATTGAAAAGTTAATGCTTTATAGTCATCCATTTTTTGGAAATCAGGAAGTCAGTTTCAAAGATTCCAATGGTAAAGTTCTCAACACAATTGTTTTCGCCGGAAACAACGGAAATGGGAAAACCACAATCCTTGAAACCATCTTTGATATTATGACCGCTGTAACTCACCAGTACAGCAGAGTAGTTCTAAACTTGAACAATTTATACGAAAAGAAAATTGTAAAAGCATCAAAAAATAATCCTTTATTTGGAGCTGATGTTATAAATGACTTCAGTTTTTCATCGGAGTCTCATTTTTTTAACGATTTGCTAGCAAGAATAGATTTGAAAGTCAGACCGAAAATCATTTACATGCCTGCGGAGATCTCTTTTGAAAAACTTTCGGTGAAAGAAAAATCTTATGAATATCGTTATTCCCCTAAAAACATAATTGATAAAAAAATGATTAATGATGTGCCGTCATATATTTCATCTAAGATATTGGATTCTTTGATGAAAAATGAAAATATGACTGCTAAGGAAGCAACGAAAATTGCATGCGATGAAATCAATTCCATTTTTAAAGATCTTGAAATTGATGCTGAAATGTCAGGCTTGAGAAAAGATGGTGAAAAGATTCCGCTTTTTAGAAACAGTTCAGGCAAAGAATTTGATATCAATGGTCTTTCATCAGGCGAGAAGCAGCTTTTTGTCAGGGCTTTAACTCTAAAAATGATAAATGCCAATAATTCAATAATTCTAATTGACGAGCCTGAAATATCGCTTCATCCGAAATGGCAGCAGAAAATTTTGAAAGTATATGAAACTATTGGTGAAAATAATCAGATAATAATTGCAACGCATTCTCCTCACATTGTTTCATCAGCAAAACCTGAATCAGTTTTTCTTCTGAATAAAGATAACGGAATTCCTAAGATTTATAATTATGAACAGCTTTCATCAGTTCATGGAAAACCGATGAACATTGTTCTTGATTTCATGGGACTTGAAACAGATAGAGATCCTGAAGTGGAAAAACTTTTTGATGAAGTCAGAAAAATGGTTGAAAAGGGTGAGTTTGAGTCGGATAAGTTCAGCAAGAAATTTAAAACACTTACTGATATTGTCGGCGAAATAGACAGGGATGTGATTCTGATCAAAATGGAAATCGCAAAAAGAAAAGCTAAGTCGAAAGGGGCTTGAAATGCTTAATATTGTTAAAGTTGCTGAACCTGAAGATATAAAGAAGTTTAAAAAAAAGCATAAACCTCAAAACTGGGATGATTTTACTCCTGAGATAAAATCGGGCATAAAAAAAAATATTCTCGAAAATGAACAGACAGTCAATGGAACTCAGCTTTGTGTATATTGTGAAAGAAAAATCAGTACTGAAAATTCTCATGTTGAACATGTCAGACCGAAAGCTTTACACAAATTTCCAAATCTTTTTGACAAATATGAGAATATGGTTGTTTCGTGTGATTTAAAAAACACTTGTGGCAATTATAAAGGTAGTGAGTATGACGAGAAATTTATACATCCTATCGAAAATGATCCTGCCGATTTTATGACTTATAATTTTGCGACAGGCAAAATTGTCAATAAAAATGATAGTTTGAAGGAGAGAGTTGATTACACTTGTGAAATCCTCAATCTGAATGGATGCAGAGAATTGATTGAAGCAAGAAAAACAATTCTGATTCAGCTTAACAGTTCTGTAGACGAAGGTGCAGGTTTTATTGACTATGTTGAGGAATTCTATTCACTTACAGAAGCCTATAAATCAGAAGTCCTGAATATTTAAAAAAAGATGGAGTAATATATGAAGATCGCTTTTATCGCTTCCGAGTGTGATCCTTTTGTGAAGACGGGCGGGCTTGCCGATGTTGTCGGCGCTCTTCCCAAGGCTTTGAAAGAGCTGGGGCACGAGGTCATAATAATTCTTCCTTTATATGATTCGATCAGAAAGAAGAATCTGCATATCGATCCGTTCTTCGGTTCGATGGGAGTATGGATGGGAGCCGGTGTGGAACACTGGTGCGCTGTGAAGAAAACAGTGACTCATGATAATATCGCAGTCTATTTCATTGAATACGACCATTATTTTGCAAGGACAGGCCTCTATAACGACAGTTCCAACAATGATTATGCCGATAATGCGGCGAGATTCGCTTTTTTCAGCAGAGCTTCGTTACAGCTTCTCATGGACATGAACTTCAAGCCCGATGTTATCCATGCCCACGACTGGCAGACGGCACCGGTATGCGCCTATGTCAAGACCTGGGGATGGGGCGGAAGCGGTATCGACAAGGCCGCAACAGTGCTGACGATCCACAATATCGGGTATCAGGGTGTCTATCCGGCGGATGTCTATAAATATGCCGGTTTCAGCGAATGGGATTTCAGATCTGATATTTTCGAGGACCACGGCAGGGTTAACTTTCTGAAAGCCGGAATTCATTATTCGGACATGGTGACAACCGTAAGTCCTACATACGCAAGGGAGACTCTTGACGGTTCGCAAAGTTACGGACTGGCTCCATATCTCAATAATAAAAAGGAGAGATATGTTGGAATACTCAACGGTGTGGATTATTCGGCATGGGACCCTGCAAATGACAAACTGATCCCTGCAAAGTTCACACCTGAAAAGATGGACGGAAAGAGGGTTTGCCGCAATGAACTTAAGAAAAAATTCGGTCTTGACTCATCAAAGGATGTGCCTGTGCTCGGCGTGGTGAGCCGTTTCGCTGACCAGAAAGGGCTTGATGTCTTTGCTGGTGCTGTCGAACGGATACTTAATTCAATGCTTGTGCATGTTGCCATTCTCGGAGCAGGGGATGCAAATCTTGAGAAATATTTCAGCTGGCTTCCTTCGATAATGCCGGGCAAGGCCGGATCTTATATCGGATATAATAATGATATAGCTCATCTCATCGAGGCAGGAAGCGACTTTTTCATTATGCCTTCAAGGTATGAGCCGTGCGGACTCAATCAGATCTATTCGCTCAGATACGGAACACTTCCCATCGTGAGGAACACTGGCGGTCTTGCAGATACGGTCATCCAGTACAATGAAAAGACAGGTGCCGGGACCGGATTTAAATTTGATTATCTTTCCGTCGATTCAATATATGATTCGGTAGGCTGGGCTGTCAGCACATATTTTGACAGACCTGAGCATCTTAAAAAAATGAGAAAGACCGCAATGACGCAGGATTTCAGCTGGACAAGGTCAGCAAAAGAGTATGAAATGATCTATCTGGACATACTGAAGAAAGCCTGATGTCTGAGGAATTTCAAATCGAGCTTGACGGCATTTTAATTGAAGTTTTAAGAAAGCGGATAAGGCACATCAATCTTAAAGTCTCCTCTCCTGATGGCACTGTCAGGATATCTGCGCCTTTCCGGGCGAGTTTGAAAAGTATCAGGGATTTTGCAGTTTCGAAGCTGGGCTGGATAAAAAAACATCAGAAAAGAATGAAAGAGCGCATGGATTCGGTGCCTCCTGAATATTTTAACAGAAACAATTACATGGTGCTCGGTGAGCTTTATCCGCTCAAATTAATGGATAGTGATTCCAGACCGTTCGTAGTTCTTGAAAACGGCAGCCTGGTACTGCATGCAAAAGCTGAAACAAGCGAAGAGGAAAGGGAGTTTATCATTGAAAAGTGGTATAGAGCCCAGCTGAAAAAAGAGCTAATTCCGCTTGTTGAGAAGTGGGAAAGGACAATGGGCGTGAAAGTCAGAAAGGTCTTTATCCGCAGGATGAAAACGAAATGGGGAAGCTGTAACTACATCGACCGCAACATCAGGATCAGCACGGAACTCGCAAAAAGACCACTGAAATGTCTCGAATATGTGGTGGTCCACGAACTGGCGCACCTCCTTGAAAGGACCCACAACAGCAGGTTCATTGAGATCATGAACCGCTACCTCCCCGGCTGGCGAGAACAAAATGAAGAACTCAACAGATTCCCGATGCGGTAATAGGTTTGAAGTGAAACTGATTATCTGGTTTTTGTTTTAGTTTCTATTTCTTTAATTATTTCAGATAATTTGGTTTCGAGAGCAGAACTGATTTTCATCAAGATATTTAAAGTCGGCTTGTTTTCACCCCGTTCAATTTTTGAGTAATATGAGTGGTCAATACCGGCAAGGATTGCGATTTTTTCCTGTGACAATTTTTTCTTTCTGCGCTCTTTTCTGAGAATATCTGCAAGAAGAATTTCAATCTTCATATAACACCAAAATTAAACTATGAAGACAGTATTTCCGGAAAATTTGAAGTCTACGGCATATATGCCGTGAAAAATTGACAACATCCTCTAATATATGATAATTCATAGGTATTTAAAAAATTTGGTTGAGAAACACAGGAGAAAGTAATGAAAAATGTTTTTTTGGTGCTGTTTTTTCTGTCCATCGTTTCATGTGACGGATCAAACACTAAGCTAAAGAACGAAGGCTCGGAAGGCGGTCCATGTTATGGTAATGGTAACTGTGACGGAGATTTAGTTTGTATCTCTGATGTTTGTGTGGATTTTGGCGAATTACAAGATAATGATAAAGGTGATACAGGAAATACGGGTGATGATAATGACTCTGGTGATACTGGTAATTCAGGTAACACAGGCGATTTAGACTATATAGACAACGATATCACTATTCAAGACGGAGATATTGATTACAATTTAGATTCAGACTCAGATGCAGAAATCGCTCCAGACGATGACTTGATAATTTCTCCCTTTTGCGGAGATAAGAACATTGATGAAGGTGAAGATTGTGATGATGGAAATAAAGTAAATACGGATAGTTGCAAGAATGACTGTACTTATAACACTTGTGGTGACGGATATCTTTACACCGGAGTTGAGATTTGTGACAGCAATACATCAAGCTGTCTTTCAATCGGTATCGGGACGGATGGAACGGTATCATGTAACATTAACTGCACCGACTGGATATCAGCAGGAATATGCACAAGAAATCAGAATTGCAGCGGACTTCCGTTGAATGCAGTCTGGAATACAGCTTCGAGTATAAATCAGACATGGGATGAAACAACATGGGTTCCGTCAGCTTCCGGCTCATACAACATAACATCAAGTGTTACAGAGTGCATATTTAAATGTAAAGAAAACTATTCATGGAACGGATCTCAATGTATTGCAGATGTTAGAACAGATCAGCCCTGTACTGGTCTCCCTGCAAACGCATCATGGAATATCGCAACAACTATATCTCAGACATGGAATGGAACAGACTGGACACCTTCAACAACCGGGGTTCATAACACAACTGCCAGTGCAATTCAGTGCAGATTCAAGTGTGATGATAATTACAGATGGAGTGTAACGGAGTGTGAACTTATAATTCCAAAAACGGTGTGCACTGGACAAAAACTGTGTTATGACGGCACAACAATGATGACTTGCCCG
>JAKLDO010000094.1 GCA_022703485.1 bacterium | reverse complement strand
CGGACAGAAATGACGGAAGAGCAGAAGGAAAGACAGCAGAGATATGTGAATTATCTCGAAGAAATTAAAAAAACAGGAGAAGTTGTAAGCGATGAACAGCTTGCAAAGATCAAAGAACAGATTTTAGGAGAATAAACATGAAAAAGTATTTAGTTCTGTTAGCGCTTTTTGTGCCGCTTTTAGTTTTTGGAGCGAACACACCTGAAGTAACCGATATTACAAATTCAAGCAGACTGTACAGAACACAGTTTTATCTGTATGCCGGTAGCCAGTATAAATTCAGGACATATTCTTCAACAGATGACACGGTGATTCATATTTTAAACAGCAGTAATTCACAAGTGGCATACAATGATGATTGCGGAACAGATTGTGATGCTCAACAGTCTGCATGGTGTTCTACAATTACTTACACTCCGACAACATCAGGGTATTACTATGGAGTGATGAGACATTACAGCAATGGACAGGTAGGAAAAACTGCCACCATAAAAGCTTTCAGAGATGGAAGCCTTGTCTCTACTCAGCCAGACCGTCCTTTGGGCGGATATAAAGTTTCAACAGATATCTGGGATGCCTACACAAACGGAGCTCCGCTTTTTACATTCAGGCATCTTCATTTCTATTATTTAAACAGATCAAAAGAGGAGGCAGGAGGATCAACGGTAAACGATTCAGTTATGTATCTGATGACAGGAAATACAATAACAGATTTCAATGATGACGGCGGAGCGGATCTTTCATCAAAAATAGAAAAAACAAGCGGTTCATGTACAAGTAACTGCAAAATACTTGGTGGAGCGCACTATCTCTCTCCGCAATCTGAAGGAAATGCCAGAGTCGTTTTAGACACTGAAACGATACTGGATCTTGATGGTGACGGACTTTCCGCAAGTCTTGAAACAATTCTCGGAACTTCCTCACAGAACAGCGACTCGGACGGTGACGGCTTGAATGACTACATTGAAACACTTGGAACAGCAGACATCCTTCTGCCGTGGGAAGGTTCAAGCCCGGTTGAAAAAGATGTTTTTGTGGAAGTTGATTATTTTGGAAGACAGATTGGAGCCAACTATGTTAATTTTTTTGTAAATCATGAACAGTACATTAGAGATCAGCTTACCGATTCTTTTGACCGACATGGCGACATAAGACTTCATTTTGATATTGATGACCATTTAGGCGATATGGCGGATACCGGGACAACGCTGAAGTTCGCAATGAAAGGGAACGCTCCGGCAACCCCTGATCCTGCGGCATATTATCTTGGCAGTATGATGAGTACTGATTTCACACAGACTCGAAGCGGAATATATCACTGGGTTGTTGCCGCTAACAGACACTCCTCTGCAACTAATGAATCATCCGGAATTTCTTATACTCCCGGCAATAGAATGATTGTGTCTCTTGGTTGGAATGCTAATGGAGGTTCTGAGAATAAATATGCCGGAACAACAATTCATGAAATGGGGCATGCTTTTTATTATAATTTCGGTCCTGACAAACACAATGGAAATGGCAATGGAGATTGGCGAGATAACAGTATCCTTCATAGAAGTATTATGAATTATAATAATCAGTTTGATGGTGTTCCTGTAAATGTTCCAGGAGACAACATTTGGAGGTATTCGACAGATAATTCCACAAACCGACCTGAACTGGACTGGAGTTATACAAATGTTATACAAGGCTGGACAAATACAGGCGCAAACGGATGCATAGTCGATCCTTACATTAATAATGGATGTACAAGCGATGCTAACTGTGCCGCAGGTCTGGTTTGCGAGACCTCGACAGGTGTTTGCCAATCACCTAAACTGGCATGTAAAAGTGCAGGAGCCGGAGCAACATCGACATGCGACTGTACTTTTGAAGAATGGCCGGTGCTTGATCTTACTTCAGGGGGGCAGATGGTAATGAGCGCTTTTGTTGCTGCCGGAGTGATTTCAGCTGAAAATGAAAGGGAAAATCCTGTTTTCGGATTAAGAGGTGTTGTAATCGCTGAAAATTTAGAAGATCTGATGAATTCCGGTGCTAAATACGGAAAACTGGATGAATATAGAAAAAGTTCTTCTGAAGATAGCAGTGAATTGACCGCAAATGAAAAGTTCTATACCGAAGAAAATAAAAAGATTGCCAGAGACGCATACATAAGTCTTCTTGAAAAAAATGGTTATAAGGAAAATGAAGATTATTATATAACAGAAGACAACGAAGTTATGCTGATTGAAAAGAGCGAAAAAAAATAACAAAACCGAATTGTGCAGAGGTTTTTTCATGATCAAGATAAATAAAATTCTTCCGGTTGTTATGGCTGCTATTTTGATAATGGCATCCTGTAAAAAAGAACAGAATGGAACAGATAATGATCTTGAAGATATGGATTATTCAGACACAGATCTCGCGGATGCTGATGTTTCAGACAATGACAAAGATGTCTTGAATTTTTCTGACATGGATTCAGAACAGGATGTTTCAGATGAAGAGTATGATTTCGAGACGGAACAGGATGACGATGACACGGATGACGATGATAATTATGTGGAAAAATTTTGTGAACCTATTGAAGTTGTTAGCGGCGGAGATAAGAATTGTCCGGTCAGTGCTGACCCCGGCGGAAGTTATGAGTTCGGACTATATTCTCAAAACAGAGAGGGAAATGACATTGATGCAGTTCTTACCATTGAAAAAGTAATAACTTACGATCTTAGACCGGAGAAAGACCATTTCGGAGTTGCTGTTCAGGGGCTTTGTAAAGGCACAGGCTATAAAAACGGGGAAGGCACCTGCGAAGTATATATCAACAGATCTGTCATAAGCATGTTTGACACAGAAGCTTTGATCGGCAGAGAGTGGAATGTATATTATAAATCAGGGTTTTATGGAAGCATTCATGCAGAAATTCAAGGAAGAGAGATAATAGTGGTCAGGGATAAAAGCGGATGGCTTGTCGGTGTAAGTGCAATGGGAATAGTTGATGAAAGCGGTGAAGCATCAGGAGATAAAGGAGTTTGGCCCACAGATAAAGTAACTGAATTTAAGGTTGAACAATTCGTGCCTGATGATTGTGCAGTTTCATATTGCAGAAAAGCGGATTATTATGATTGGGAATCCATTGATGTGCTGATTGCTCCGCCGTTGAAGTTCACCCGGAATGAAAAAAGCATAACTGTCAGGAATTATGAATCCCTTGAAATGGATGACTATGTTTACACCGTTAGAAATAGTGAGCGGGTTCATGAAAAAGATCCGGATCAGATGCTTCGGGACACTGGTAAAAAATATCAGTTTGATTTCTATGTGTTCAACAAAAAGGCGCTGAAGTAACTCTGCAACAGATCCGAAACAGATATGCAGCTCAGATAGGACAAATCTTTACAACGACCCTATTGAAGAACTATTTATAAAGAAACTTGAAGAAAAAGGCTTGAAAGAAGGCGTGGACTATGAAATAATAAACGGCGAAGTGTCTTTCAAATAGGAGCAAAATGAGTAAAAAAATATTTATGGCAGCTCTTTTTTTTATAATGTTTTTCCTGTTTTCCTGTGATTCTTCTTTAAATAAAAACAGTGATAGTGATTCTTTTGACGAAATAAGCAGCTGTGTAGAAATTGCTGCTACAAATGAAAATGGCATCGGCGGGATTTGTCCGCTTGAGAAGAAAAGTGAGCAGTTAAAAAGGTCTATCAATGATGTGACAGGATCAGAAAAAGGCAACACGATGAAAATCGAGGAAATCCTTTATCTCGAAGACAGAAATGAAGTTATTCCAAAAGGCGAGTGCGGACAGGAAAACAAGTGTGCCGCAACATTTAAGAATTATGACAGATCAATGTTTAAGGATTCTTTAATAGGAAAGGAAATAGTTCTTTATTCGATTGAAGGGTACTATGGTGACATTTACAGAGAAGAAGCGGGTCGGGATCTTCGGGTTTTAAGGCATAAAGACGGAACTCTGATCGCAGTCGGCGGAACAGGAATTGTGAATGAAGACGGTGAGCATGAATGGGATATCAAAGTGTGGCCGTCGGAGCTTGTTCCGGAAGTGAAAGTTGAACAGAAAATATTGCCGTCATGTGAATCTTTCTGTGTTGAATATATGGCCGGACCTGATGGAGAAAAGGAGAGTCTTCATTATGACAACCTCATAGCTCCCCCGCTTGAGATTACAGTAACAGGAAAGAAGCCTGTTGTGGTAAAGAATGGAGAAGTGGTGGCTTCTGAAGGTTATGAATATTTTGTAAGAGACAGTATCAGAGCGACAGAAGAAGATTCAGACGGTTTCGTTTTTGTAAGCGGCAAAAAGTATAAATTTGACTTCTTCATCGTGAATACTGAAGCACTGAAGTAGTTTTGCAATGGTCACAGTTTGTTTATTTATCTTTGCAGTTCCGGTTGCGGGATTGTTGCAATGTAGCAGTCAAGACATATTAATACCTTAATTGATTCAATTTCTTGAATAAAAGTTTATAAATGCTAAAATTCCTTAACTGAAATTTTCAATTGGGGGCCGTTTTGCTTTACATTCAGAAGAAAAAGGAGCTGACGGATTACTTCCGTACGATTCCGATGGAGAAGAAGGAGCAGCTCTACCGGGGTGTAAGGTCTGTCATGGCGATGCTTGTGAAGATCTCCAAGATGACCGAGCTCTATTCTGTGCGGGACAAGATCTTTGACGAGCTCCGGGAGACCCTTAAACAGAATTTCGATGTGATACACAACAATCTTCCTTTTGCAACGGTATCCACGAAGAAGGTCGGGTTCTACTATCAGGAAAAGAAGATCAAGCTTTTTGATGAAGGTGAGAGGAAGTTCAGAAATATCTTCCTCGTTAATGAGATAAGGGAGCTTTATTTCATCAAAGGTATTACGCCGGAAGAGCTTATCAACTTCTTTGCCGTCATAAAGGAGACCCTGAACTACACATTGCTGGACTATGATTTCAATACAAGGCTCTGGGATTACGGCATTACTCATATAGGGACGATATCCGATCCCGACATGGGCGATGCGGAACCCTGGTCGGAAGAGAACCTTAGATCGGAGTTCGATCCTGTGAAACCTGAAGAGCTTTTTTCTCTTAAGCCCAGAAATTTTCATGAACTGGCGGACATCGTTCCTGAGTTTGACAATCTCGGAAAGATAAGAAGCAGTGAGTTCGAGGACTGGATAAAGAAAAGAGGAAAGGACTTCACGGTCTACAAATATCTTGAAAAGGCCAGGATGCTCATCGTTTCCGGTACAAAGGATGCGAACAGGAACCTCGTGAACAAGATATGCGAGTACGGTATCAGGAACATTCAGGAAGGGGATTTCATATCAGGGCTTGTCTATCTTAACACAATCATCGCTCTGGGCAAAGAGCTTGCGAACCATGATGAGATCCTTTTCATGAGAGTGAAAGAGGTTCTGAAAAGAGTTACTTCTGAAGAGTTCATAAATCAGATCTTTGATGCCGCATCGAGAATGGACGATTCACAGATAAAAAGTTTCAGTGACCTGATCAACATTTTCAGTTCAACAAATTTCGAACCTGTATTTTTGAAGCTGGTTGAACTTGAGAACAAGGATGCAAGAATGTACTGCCTTGAAGGCATTGCCAAGAACTTTAAGGATGTTCAGCTTGCGAAGAAGTTTATTGAACACAGTGACTGGCAGATAGTCAGAAATTTTCTTTATATGCTGAGATTCGCGTACAACCCCGAGTTCCTCCCCTATGTCAGGGAGGTCATGAACCATCAGGTAAGACAGATCAGGGTCGAGGCGGCAAGAGTTCTGGGAGTATATGATGCAGATGAGAATTTCGAATACTGGAAAAGAGCTGTCTTCAGTCCCGATGAGGAGGTAAGGCTCCTTGCTGTTGAAAATCTTGTCAAAGTGAAAGGGCTCGAAGCTAAAGGAATATTCAATGAGATATTCAAGCCTTCTAACAGGAACAGGTTCAATCTTACAGACTTTGAAAGATACATAGACAGGATCCTCGGTTCCAACAGAAAGGAGTTTTTTGATCTTCCCGGAAGTATGATCTTTTCAGAAACTAAGGATCTCAGGATCTCAACTCTTAAATCTATAAACAAGATACAGGACCCGGTCATCATATCTACACAGATACTGAGAAGGGTCAAAAGTCCGGAATTCCTTACTCTGGAAAAAGATGAGATCGAGCTCATTCTTGAGCTTGCCAGGGGCTCGATAGTTCATCAGATGCTTGAAAGCATGGAATATATTTTCTTGTTGACGGGCGGTTTTTTCAGCAGAAAGAAATATGAGCCTTTCAAAAGGATAGTTTTTGATTATTTCAAAGCAAGAGCTTCAAAAAATCCGGTTTTTGCAAAGTGGCTTGAAAAGGGTGTTGCAAAGGGCAACAGTGAGACCAAGGCCATAATTCAGGGGAGGAAATAATGGAGGAACGGAGAAATAAGCCGGAATTTGAAAGATCACCTAAAAAGTGGCGGTATAATTTCTCAAAATCCCTTTTTACATTCTGGAAGACCGTCAAGATGTACGGCGGTGAGAATGAAAGGATAGATGAAGAGATAACATTCTTTAAGGATGTCCTGAACTTCTTCTTTGCCGATAAAGACGAGATATCGATATCTTTCGACGGCATAGACATCAAGGTCGATAAGGTCAGGATAAGGGGTCAGAGGCAGGATGACAAATATTTCGAGGATATTTACGATCTTCTTCTTTCTTTGTGCATGTCGGAAATAACATTTAAAAAAGGAGTGACAGACAAGGACATTCTTGATTTCTTCAGAGTGATAGGTAAGTATCCCGTAGGCAGAGAACCTAAAATACAGGCTTTTGAAAGAGTAAAGGCGGATGCCGCCGGTATCAGAAACATTGAAATAACCCCATACGATCCTGAAGAATCAGGCAATCTGCCGATATATACAGTGGATCAATTCATCAGAAGGATATACAGGACGCTTGGTTCTGAATATATAGAATACAAAAAGACTGTTGATGCTGTTGAGAACATACCACTGAGGATCATAGAGCGCTGTTCGCAGGACCTGATAACGATAATTCATAACATTGATAACGACAATACAAGAAATCTCACACTTTTTCTTGCCTCCCTGCCGAGCTACAAAAGATCTTTCAAGGGTGCTTCTGCAGCAGCAAGGATGATATACTCTATATTTGTATGCCACAAACTGGATTTTGATACCAGTGTCACGAAAAGAACTGCGATATCGGCATATTTCCAGTATCTTACGGACGATCCTGATAAGGGGTACAACGCCTTATCGAGAATGGACGAGTTCAATTACAGCCGGATAGAAGCTGCGGTTAATACAGCATGGAAGATAACTGACTTCACAGATGAGGGTATTCTGAAGACCGGAACTTCAAGCACGACTATTTCCGGTGATATCCTGAAAGTCGTATCCTATTATGATTCAGTAACAAAGAAGTGGCCTGCAAGGGTCAAGTTCAAAGGTCCGACACTTTCAAAACAGGATGCTTTGAGAAATATACTTAGAAATGTTAAAAGAGGAGCGTTCAGACGCGAGATCGCTGAAGCTTTTGCAGGAATTGTGGGGGTATATCCCTGCGGCAGTATCCTTAAAACGATATCAACTAATGAGACTGTTGTTTCTGGGGGCAGGTTCAAAACCTATATTGATGAAGCTCCGGTGTTCGTTCTCGATAAAGACCTTTCCCTTAAAGAGGTCAGAATGATGAAAGCTGACAACCTTGTAGATATTCCCGGTGCCGCAGGTGTTATTCTGCCTCCGTCAACCGTGGCGCAGATGCTTTCTTTTTATTTAAAGGATTAGCTCTTTCTTCCGTTGATAAAAATTTAAAATCATATATACTTGAACAGTTGTGTGTAAAAAGACAGGGGGTGATTCATGTTAAAAAGATTATTTGCAGTTTCATTTTTACTGACAGCCGCCATATTTTCAGGATGCCAGAATGATTCAACTGACCCTGTTCTTGATCAGGTCTGCAGTGTCGACAAGCCTTGTCCGATAGGCTATGACTGCAATCTCATGACGGGTAAATGTGAAATTTCAGGCGATGACGGTTCGACAGTGCTTCCTGATGACAATACTCTCCCTGATGAGAATACAATGCCTGATTCTGATGATTATATTCCGAAGGATGATGTGAAATGCGACTGTTTCGGTACTGAATATGCGGTTCCTGCTAAATTCGGAAATATTCAGGGCTGGTGCAAGGCTGATGAAGACAGTGACGGGATACCGAACTGCATTGAGGTCGCCAACGGTGTTGAGGTCGATACCGATGAGGACGGCACAGCCGATTATAAAGATAATGACAGCGACGGTGACGGAATATCTGATTCGAGAGAGTGTTCGAACCTTCCATGCAAGGATACGGATAGTGACGGCATAACGGATTACCGTGACAATGACAGCGACGAGGACGGACTTACTGATGATGTCGAGTGTTTTTCGGATCCCTGTGTGGATTCAGATAGTGATGGAGATCCTGATTATCTTGATATAGATTCTGATAATGACGGCGTTCCTGATGTCAGGGAAACGGCAAAGGATACCGACAAAGACGGAATGCCGAACTTTCTTGATGACGATTCTGACGGAGACGGGATTGCTGACGGAATTGAGTGCCCGTCTCTGCCTTGTGCTGATTCTGATAAGGACAGCGTTCCCGATTTTGTTGATACCGATTCTGACGGCGATGGACTGCCTGATCCGCAGGAAGTGGATTGCGCTACTCTTGGAATTCACAGCCGTACACAGGCTGATACCGATGGAGACGGATACAGCGATCTTGCAGAGATACTTATAGGTTCCGATCCATGCAATGCGGCTGAAGGAGTGAAGGATAAAGGTGTCGAGTTCTATTTCGAACTTCCTTATCAGGGTGAGCAGAAAGAGGACACTCTCACATTCGCACCTCAAGTCAAGATGGCTGATATCGATCTCAATGTCGATACGACAGGATCAATGGGGGGAGAGATCAGCAATCTGAAAAATTCTTTAAGTTCTTACATAATACCTCAGATAAAAGCGAGAATAGGTGACAGCGCCATTGCTGTTACGCAGTTTGGAGATGTTGGTGAAATAACCTTGATAAAGACGCATCCTACTACTGATACTGCAACAGCTCAGAATGCAGCGAACGGGTTGAATAGCTGCAGCGGAGGTGATTATCCTGAAGCCGGGTACTGGTCTCTATACAGTTCTGTGACACAGCTGAGCTGGAGATCCGGGACCATACCCATATTTATTCATATTACTGATGCCACATCCCATACTAACGGTGCAACAAGGGATCAGACCGTTACTGCACTTCAGTCCAAGGGAGCAAAGGTGATCACGGTCTTCTCAGGTTCCGACAATGATGCGGTAAATCAGCTTAATGATCTTTCAAATTCGACAGGAGCTGTTGTTCCATCTTGCGCCGGTGCAGGAAGAACAACGCTTAGATATGACATCAACAGCGACGGTACAGGTCTAGGCGATGCAACTGTTAACGGTGTCGACGCACTTATAAAATATGCGACATTCTCCATCTATGTCGTGCCGGTGGATGACGGTGACACAGGGACTATAGATACGGCATGCTTCCTTAAAAAAGTCGAAGCTCTTGAATATATTCCGGTTGATGCATGTGCCGCTTCAATTGTTGCAACTCCTGCCGCATTTAACGGATCTGCATACAACAATGGTTTCAACAACTTCTCGACCGGTACATCAAGTGCCACAAACCCCGGCAACAAGCTTAATTTCAAGGTCGTGGCTCAAAATGACACATGCTATGAATCGTCGGCGGTCGCAAAGCTTTTCAAGGCGTTCATAAATATTGTTGATAACGGTACCGGCTCGATACTTGACACGCAGGAAGTCACAATAATAGTTCCCGGAAAAGTTTCAGGTTCTGACTGGTAGTCTTTAGAATTCTTCGAACTGATCATCATCCATGAATGAATTCGAGCTGAAGTCGCTTTCTTCAAATGTATCTTTGCCTTTTTCCTTGTTTTCGGGGGCTTTTCTGCTGTCGAATCCTATCGTATAAGGATCTTTTGTGATCTCTCTCAGAGGCTGGACTTCTGTTTTAGGGACATATATCTCATTTTCGCTCAGTTTGAATTTCATGACCTCATCGTTAAGGCTTTTTGATATGGCCGCCATGTCCATTGCACTGCTTGCAAGCTGCTCGACCAGTGCCGCATTCCGCTGAGTGACCTCATCCATCTGCATGATAGCTGAATTGATCTGTCTGATACCTTTTGACTGTTCTTTCGCCCTTCCTTCTATTTCTCTCATTTCGGTGGCGTTATTCTGGATATTGAACACCACATTCATAAGTATCTGGGAGGTCATTTTTGTAATGTTGCTGGCGTTTGTGGTCATCTCTTCATTTGAATCGACAAGCTGTTTTATCTCAGCCGCGGCATCTGCGCTTCTCTGTGCAAGGCTTCTGACCTCGCTTGCAACGACTGCGAAACCTTTTCCCTGTTCTCCTGCCCTTGCGGCTTCGACTGCGGCATTCAGCGCAAGCAGATTGGTGTGGAATGCAATGGAGTTCACCATATCCACGATCTCGCTGATCCTTGCGCCTGAGTCTTTGACCTGAGCAATCGCTTTTTCCATCTGTTTGAGGTGCTCTTTTCCTTTTTCAGCACTCGATGCTGTCTGAGATATGTTATCTGTCAGAGTGACACTTACTTCAGCCGTGTCATGAATAGATGC
>JAKLDO010000093.1 GCA_022703485.1 bacterium | reverse complement strand
CTTGAGAATTCGATCGCAGATTCACTTGAACTGCCACCGATGGTAGTTGACAACCAGTCCCGTTTCGGAACGGCGTTCACTGTTTCAATAGAAGCTAAATGCGGTGTAACAACAGGCATTTCAGCCGCAGACAGAGCCACGACCATCAAAGCCGCAGTAAGGGACGGTGCCGTCCCCGCAGACCTTGCAAGACCGGGACATGTTTTCCCGCTAAGAGCAAGGAACGGAGGAGTACTTGTCAGAACAGGACAGACAGAAGGCTCTGTTGACATCACAAGGATAGCAGGATTGAAGCCGGCCGCCGTTATATGCGAGGTCATGAACGATGACGGAACAATGTCAAGAATGCCAGACCTCAAGGTTTTTTCAGAAAAATATGACATCCCGATAATCACAATCGAAGACATAATCGCCTACAGACTCATGACAGAGATACTTGTAGAGCAGGTTTCAGATGCCGTTCTGCCGACGAAATGGGGCGGAGAGTTCAAAATAAAGGTCTTTAAGAGCAGGATCGACGGACTCGAACATGTCGCTCTGATCAAAGGTGAGATCACACCGGATCAGCCCGTTCTTGTCAGAGTGCACTCCGAATGTCTTACCGGGGATGCCCTCGGAAGTGTAAGATGCGACTGCGGATATCAGCTTCAGAACGCCATGGAGATGATAGACAGGGAAGGACAGGGCGTGATACTGTATCTCAGGCAGGAAGGACGGGGCATAGGGCTTGCAAACAAAATAAAGGCATATCATCTTCAGGACCAGGGTATGGATACAGTTGAAGCGAACATAGCTCTAGGATTCCCGGCAGATCTGAGGGATTACGGAATAGGGGCTCAGATACTCCTTGAAATAGGCGTAAGAAAGATAAATCTGCTCACCAACAACCCCAAAAAACTTAAAAGTCTGGCGGGGTACGGACTTGAGGTGGTATCACAGGTCCCGAACATCTGCGGAGTACAGGACAGAAACATTAAGTACCTGATAACAAAACAGAAAAAGCTCGGACATAAAATTTTTGACGGAGATCTAAAAAATGAAAACTAAAACTTTTCAGGGTGACTTGACGGCAAAAGGGAAAAAATTCGGGGTTATCGTTTCAAGGTTCAATTCGTTCATAAGCGAAGCACTGCTGAACGGAACACTTGACTGCCTTGAAAGACATTCAGCCGAAAGCGTTGATATCATCAAGGTTCCGGGAGCGTTTGAGATACCTTTCGCTGCAAAGAAAGCGGCGCTCACAAAGAAATATGATGCCATAATATGCATCGGAGCTCTGATCAGAGGAAACACGCCGCATTTTGACTATATCGCGGCAGAGACCACAAAAGGTATCGCCATGGTATCGCTTGAAACAGGAACATACATATCCTTCGGAGTATTAACAGTAGATACTATCGAGCAGGCCGTTGAAAGGGCCGGAACAAAAGCAGGCAACAAAGGTTTTGATGCCGCGCTTGCAGCAATTGAAATGTTGAACCTTAATGATAAAATCTAAAATCTGAGAGCAGTTATGGGACTTAGAAGACGATCAAGAGAAAAAACTCTCCAAATTCTTTACAGCCTTGAATTCAGCAAAGGGTCTAACATCAAAGACTCTGTGGAAACCTACTTCAAATATTTCAATATCTCGTCAAAAGGAGAGCCGGAACAGGATGAGGAGGAGAGTGTGTTCATACTTTATCTTCTCAACGAAGTCCACAGCAATATCAAAAAGATAGAATCTCTTATCGAAGATGCCGCTCTTAACTGGAGAATTGACAGGATCGCACTGATCGAAAGGAATATCCTCAGAATGTCGGTCGCCGAGCTTATCGATGAGAAGAACGGTGTTCCTTTTAAAGCAACTATCAACGAAGCTATTGATATTGCTAAGAAATTCGGAAGCAAAGAATCGAGCTCATTTGTTAACGGCATAATAAACAAAGTTGCCGACCTTATTGACATCAAAAATAAAAAACTATGAAAAAAGACAGAAGGATCGTGCCATATTCGACAGTACTTCTTACAAATGCAGACAATTTTGATTCTTTTGTAAGACAGGCAAGGGAATGGTCGTTGTCCGATTCATTCAATCCGCACGGAAAGGTGTTTGTCATAGACTGTGTCTCCAACAGGATAATGTTTATAAAGAAATCTCAGGAAAAACGGATAGTAAGAAAGAAAGAGTTCAATTTCTGGTCAATATTCCTTTTCATTGTGAAAGAAAAACCGTCTCTTACGATCGATTTCTGTAATACATCATTTTCTAAACTTCTGCTGATGTTCTCAAGGTCTGGACGCACATGCAGCCAGTTCGAGTTCCTTTCATTTTTTCTCTATGGAACAACATTCAAAGGGTGCGACTCGGATTCCCTTGAAAGTGCGGCGCCTTTCCTTTTTAACAGAACTGATGAGAAAAGCAGTCCCAGAACGACATTTTTTAATAAGAAATTCAAAAAGTTGCCAAGATCAGTACTTTCTCAGGACCTTAAAGAGGACCTTGTGATCGACCTTGGACAGCTGCCGAAAGAGCCTGAAGGAAAGATACTCTGGATCCCAAGGAGAAAGACAAGCAGGGAAGCATGGAATGATTTTATATTCCTTACATATTTTTCAGAGACAATAAACTGCACAATAGATGTCCATTTTCAGGATGAAGCCAATGAAAAGAAAATATCAAGCGTGTTTTTCATAAAGGGAAGAAAAATGGATTTCGACCGTTATGTAACAGTCGCCGGCATAAAAGATATGGAAAGTTATCTCAGAGATCCTTCTGTGAAAGGTGTTGTATTTTCATTCGGATGGACATTCGAATACAAGGAACTGTTCACTCTTGTCAACAAGGTTGAAAGGGAAGACCTGTTCCTTACAACAATAACGAGATTAAAGAAGGGCCTGAAATGATTGACAATTTCACCCAACAACTTCGCATAACATATATTATGTAAACTAAAAGCATGGAAATATGGCAGAAATTATCAGAAAAGTTCTTCAGAACGATTATTTCAGAAAAACTGCCTCAGACGATCATTTTTTTCGGCCCCTCATCTCAGTCAGCCAAAGATGATTTCGTCTATCACATCGCAAAATTGCTCGTCGCCCCTTCAAGAGATCTTGCCGACAACAAGTTCAGAGAGCTCTGCGAGACTCAAAGCTATTCAGATTTCATCGTGATATCAAAAGGTTCCACAGGTTCGATAAAGATCGAGGACATTCATTCGCTTGATGATATTCTATGTTTTTCCCCTTTTGAATCAAAGAACAGGATAATTTACATCCGTGAAGCATCGGCAATGACCGCTCAGGCACAGAACGCTCTTCTTAAAAAGATCGAGGAACCTCCCGCCCGCACATATTTCTTTCTGTGTACCTCAAAAAAGAACTCGCTTCTGCCCACCATCTGTTCAAGAAGCGTTTCTTTCTTTCTCCCCGATGTTCCTGCTGACGAAATATCACCTTTTGAGATGTTCCCTTTCATAAATGAACTTTCCAGAGATATCGATGCCGCATTTTTAAAAGCGGAAATGAAAAAGCTTGAAATCCTCTGCCTGAAAGCGAGTTTTAGCGGCATTTCCTTCGTGGACAGGCTGTGCGATTCCGTCTGCGACCTCTCTTCGATCGATGAAGGCATCATCAATAAAGACTCTGATAATGAAAAGCTTGAATATATTAAAAGGAATATAATAAGATCAAGGCTTGCTTTTTTGTCCTTTTTCATTAAAAATACAGAACCCGGCATTTCTATGAGGATCGCTGATTTTCTTCAGAATCAGCAGTATTTTTCAATGGATGCCTCGTTATTTTACAACATACTTGGAGTTGAACTTGGAAAAAAACAATAGGAATTTCAGGAACAGGAACCTTCAGAACGCTGATATTAGCGAAGAAGAATTCAAGAAATTACAGGAACTTGAGATCAACGATGAGGGTTTCAAGGATGAAGAAAGCCCCAAACATAAAAAAGCCGGGGCCCCTATCGCACCGCTCGGCGGCGGAAATGCGGTATATTTTGATTTTGACGACCCCGTGCCCCAGTTCGATGAAGTGATCGCAATTCAGTTCCAGACCGCAGGAAAGGTTTACTGGTATTATTATCCTGAACAGAAGAACGAAGGAAAGGAACTTGTGAACGGAGATGTGATCGTAGCGTACAGCGAACGGGGAATGGAGCTTGCAACCGTTCTTAACAAGTGCATGGATGATTTCAAAAGGCAGAACAAGATAAACTTCATCAAGAACGGTTTTATCAGAAAAGCCAGAAATGAAGATCTGGAAAAGGCGAAAAAGCTTGAAACTTCTGCCAAACAGGCAGCTGAAGTGATCGAAAAGATCAATAAAGAGCTCGGCATCAAAATGAAGGTTATCAAAGTTAAGTATACACTTGATGATTCAAAGGCTATCTTCTATTTTTCAGCAAACGGCAGAGTTGATTTCCGCGAACTGATAAAACGCCTTGCATACGAGCTCAGAAGAAGGATCGAGATGAGGCAGATCGGCGTCAGGGACACAACAAAGCTAATGGGCGGACTTGGACCTTGCGGAATGGACCTGTGCTGCAGCAGACACATGCACAACTTCCTTCCCGTTTCGATCAAAATGGCAAAAGACCAGAATCTCAGCCTTAATCCTAACAAGATATCGGGGATATGCGGCCGTCTTTTCTGCTGTCTCGGATATGAAAATCCGACTTATGAAAAGCTCAGGGCCGATTATCCCGAAGAAGAGACTCCCGTCACCGAAAAAGCCACTGGCAGGAAAGGATTTATCAAAAAGCTCAATGTCCTCATTGAAAGCCTGACCGTCGTTTTTCCCGAAAACCACGACAAAAAAGAGAAATATGAAGAAAGGGTTTTCCCGAGAACCGCCCTTGAACAGATAAAGGGACAATGGGTCCTGAATCCTGTTGCAGAGACCATTGCAAGGGAGAAGGAGCCTAAATTCGTACTTCCGGTCATCGCCAAGGAGAAAGACCTTCTCAAAGACCCCTCACCTGTCTCTGACGGAGAGGAAAAAGAAAAAAGACCTCCGCGGGAAAAACAGAACAGTGACAACAGGCCGAAGGAAGATAAAGATAACCATAAGAAACCTTTCAAGAAAAGGTTTAGAAAAAACCCGCATCACAATAACGGACCTAAGAACAATCCTCAACCTAAAGAATAGATCATGTTCATCGACAGTCACGCCCATCTGCATATGACAGTGACCGAAAAAGGTGTGCCGATAGATCAGATCATTCACGAGATGAAAGCGAACAATGTCTGCGCTGTTGTGAACATCTGCGGAACAGTTGAAGAATTTGATTTTTCAATGTCCATAAAAAACGATATCGAAAGTTCAGGAATAAAGTTATTCACAGCTGCCGGAATACATCCTCACGAATCGGCCTCACATATCAGTTCAGACACAGACTGGATAAGGGAAAACGCAAGCTCGATCATCGCTGTAGGCGAGGTCGGTCTGGATTTTCACTACGACTTTTCACCCCGGGAAGTTCAGGAAAAAATACTTCGAAAAATGATAGAGCTCTCCATAGAATTAAAAAAACCCCTCATCATTCACGGAAGAAACGCTGAAGAACGGATCCTTGAAATACTCGAAGGATCAGGATACAACGGCAAAAAAGTGCTCTTTCACTGTTATACCGGGACCCCCGGGACGGCTTTAAAAATTATAGAAAAAGGTTATTTCATTTCATATTCAGGGATACTCACTTTCAAGAAAAACAGCGAAATATCCGGGTCGTTCGAGATCACTCCGGCGGACAGAATGCTTTTTGAGACAGATTCCCCTTTCCTCGCTCCTGTTCCTTTCAGAGGATCGGTGAACACTCCTGCCAAAGTAAGGAGCGTGTATGAAAATGCCGGTTTGAGGAAAAATACCGGCATAATGGAGCTGTCAGCAACGATAAAAAACAATTTCAACGCTTTTTTCGGGCAGAACCTATGAAAAAAAGAGCTCTTTTCACAACAACAGTTCCTGTGGAGGTCATATTTGCTGCAGGATACACGCCTGTTGACCTCAATAATGTCTTCGTAAGCGGGGCTGAATGCCAGCGGCTTGTGGAAAAAGCTGAATGCTGCGGTTTTCCCGGAAGTTCATGTGCCTGGATAAAGGGTCTCTACTCTGTCGTTTCAGAGATGGATTTTGACAGAGATAACGATGTTTTCATTGCTGTAACGCAGGGTGACTGCTCAAATGCCAAAGTCCTTGAAGAGATCGTTTCGCTTGACACAGGAATAAAAACCTTCATTTTCAACTATCCTGTGGACCGCAGTACTGAAGCGATGATATCTGAAATCGGGAGGTTCGCGGCTTTTCTGGGGACATCAGTCGAAAAATCGGAAAAAAAAGGGGCTGAACTTTCAGGATTAAGGAAAAAGCTCAGGAGACTTGACGAGCTTTCATATCTTAATCCCGGTCTTGTGACAGGGTTTGAAAATCATGTCTGGCTCGTATCTTCATCTGACTTTAACGGAGATCCTGAATTATTTGAAAAAGATCTGGAGCGCTTTATCAGAGACCTTGAAGGGAAAATGCCGTATTTTGCAAGACAGGGCAGAAAGAAAATTGGCTATCTCGGTGTTCCTCCGATAATACCCGTGCATCAGTTCTTTGAAGAAAGGAATGCCACAATAGTCTTTAATGAGATACAACGCGAGTTCTCAATGTCCGATGATGCTTTGAGCCTCGCTGAAAGATATACTCAGTACACCTACCCCTACTCGTCAGTATTCAGGTTCACGAAAGCGATCAGAGAGATCAAGGCGCGGAAGCTGGATGGAATAGTTCATTATGTGCAGTCATTCTGCCATAGACAGCTCGAAGATATAATACTGAGAAAAATGCTCGCTTCAGACTGTCCTGAACTGCCTGTCCTCACGATTGAAGCAGACAAGCCGCTGTCAAAAATAGATCATAGACTTGCCACAAGAATCGAAGCTTTTCTTGAAACCATCTGAAATTCACTGAAATCATTATACTTTTTGTTTCAATCCTTTTTGACAAATGAACACCGGTTTGATATTATCCGTGCGATGAATTCTTTTATTTTTAGAGGTATCGGAAAATGGGAAAAACTATCATCGAAAAGATCTTTTATGAACATCTTATTGACAAAAAAGAACCTGTGACACCGGGATCTATCGTCTGGATAAACATAGACTACAAGACCGCAAGGGATTTCGGCGGAGCAAATGTTGTCAATAATCTCCAGACAAGCTTCACAGGAGACCTCGTATCTGACAAAGAAAGAACAATGTTCACTTTCGACTGCGTAGCTCCGGCAAAGACCATTCCCTATGCTGTAAATCAGCATGTCTGCAGACAATTTGCAAGAAAAGAAGGACTGAAGGTCTATGATGTGGATGCAGGTATCGGATCTCACATAATAATTGACAGCTATGCAAAGCCCGGAATGACCATTGTCGGGACAGATTCCCATTTTAACATCATGGGTGCCCTGAACTGTTTCGGACAGGGAATGGGCGATGTCGACATAGCCTACATCTGGAAGACTGGAAGGACATGGTTCGAGGTCCCGCCAAGCGTGAAACTGACTGTTAAAGGAAAAAGAGGGAAAGATATTTCAGCAAAAGACATGGTTCTTTTCATGCTCAGAAAGTTCGGATCAAGGAAACTTCTTGGAAAAGTGGTTGAGATCTACGGACCTGAGATAGAGAAGCTCACTCTTGATGAAAGGGTCACCGTTGCAAGCATGGGAACTGAAATGGGTGTTATTTCACTTATGATCCCCACAAAAGGGCTGAATGTAAAAGGATCTGTCGAAGCTGATGCGGACGCAGTATACGAATCAGTATATGAGATCGACCTTGCCGATCTTAAAGAACCTCAGGTATCCGCTCCGCCCTACCCCCACAACGTCGTTGATATTTCATCACTGAAGGGCAAAAAGGTCGACACAGTGTTCATAGGAAGCTGTACGAACGGAAGGTATTCCGATTTTGAAGAAACTGCAAAGATAGTCAAAGGCAGAAAAATAGTCACGAACGGGTTCATCGTACCATCAACAAAGGAGATATACGGCAGACTTCTCAAGGATGGCATCATTGAGATCCTTTTTGACGCAGGATTTGTTATAGCAAACCCCGGATGCGGCGGTTGTGCATCAGGACAGATAGGAATGACTGGTGACGGAGAGGTCATAGTTTCAACATCCAACAGGAATTTCAAAGGCAAACAGGGAAACGGCGAAGTCCACCTTGCAAGCCCTCAGACAGCGGCAATGAGCGCATTGAAAGGTGAAATAAGTGGATTCTGACAGCAGACTTTCCATCCTTTTTGTACTTGAAACAGCTCCCGAGAACAGCAATTCTCTCGCATTTCTGAACAGCTACATAGATTCACTGTGCGAGATTATGAGCGAAGAGATATCCCTTTCACTTTTCTATACCGAGCATTCATCGACCGAGGAGCATTATTCACTTAATATCCTTCCCGGACCTAAATATGTGAAACTTGTAACATACATCCCTGAAAGGTACACATCGTTCAGGGATACATTCTCCAACAGCAGGATGGAGGATGTGTTCAGATATATTCTCAAGGACGAAGGTTTTGACTGTGTCCATATCTGGAGCCTGAAAAACCATTCATTCAACTACCCTTTCATTGCAAAGGATAAGAACATCCCGGTCGTTATGTCCGTACATGACGGATTTCTGATGTCTAATGACATTTTCAGCAAAGGCCATTCAGAAGAAAGGAACATCAGAATATCCAATTTTGTCACAACGCCTCTCAACCTTTTCCTTAAAAAAGCATCCTCGTTCTTCAATCAGGAAGGCAAAAGATCGAACTGGTTCGAGAACATCGGAAGGTACAGTTCATATTATAACCGTGTAAAGACAAGCCTTGTTTCAGATTCCGCAATTGATGAAAGGAATACTCTGGCGGATGAGGTCATTAAGTTCACCGACAGGTTCATATTCACCTCCGAGATCGAATATAACCTTTTCTACAGAACTGTTGTCCCTGAGAACAAGGCGATATTCATCGAACAGGGCATTTTCTGTGACGGGACCTTTGAGAACCGCCCTTTTGAGATAGAAGGCGCCGTAAAATTCGGTTTTCTGGGCGAGATACTTCCGGAAGAAGGGATACTTGAACTTGTCGAAGCTTTTAATGCTCTTTACCAGAACGGGTTTCAGAACGAACTGCACATATATGGTGAAATGTACGAGAACGGTCCGTATTTCAGCCGTCTCAGAAAAAGAGCGGTCAACCCGAACATTTTCTTTCACGGACCTATTCAGCCCGGGAGAGTGAACTCTGTAATTAAGACTTTCGATGTTCTGGTGATACCTTCAAAATGGCACAGAAGCGATTCATTCCTCATAAACACAGCCCTGTCATCGAGAAAGGCTGTCGTTGTCTCAGGCAGGAACTCAGTATCTGAAAAAGTGCGCAGGGCATCAAGAGGCATTATCATCGATGACACGACGGTGAAAGATCTTTTTGAGGCGGTTTCAGAGCTTGAACGTAACCGTAAGAGACTTTATTATTTCATGCGGGTTACCGAAGATCTGAAATTTCCGGACATTGAGGAGAATCTCCAGAACTTTCTTGACATATATTCAGGCATTTCAAAAAAGAAAAAGGATTTTGACAGCATACTTCTGAAAAGGCGGGCATTGAAGAGAAAATTTGACAGGATCCGGGGGTAAAATGAAAAACGATGTGATATCCATAAGCAGATCAGTACTGGTCAAAGCGTTCATAATATCTTTTATACTTCTTTCCGTTGCATTCACAGCCGGAATAGTTCTGGGAAAATCTGACAAGGCCGCAGTAGACAGGACCAGTGCTGACAGTTCGGACATACAGGAACAGCTCAGCGACTGCTCATACAAACTTCAGGAAATAACCGCAAGACATCTTGACATGGTTGAAATAGCGAAAAAGAAAGGGTTGCTCGATACTGAAGGAAAATTCGATCCCGCAATAATCTGCACGACACTTAAGGAAGAAAATGAGTCGCCGGATGAAGAAGATGACTCCGCACAGGACATTCCGGATGAGAATAATGTAAAAAAACAGCCTGAACAGACAAAAACAGCAGAAACGCAAAAGACTGCTGAACCTGAAAAAAAGGAAGCCGTCATTCCTGAAAAGAAGGAAACGGAAACCGTTCCGGAAAAAAAGGACGCTCCTGAAAAGAAGGAACCTGAAAAGAAAATTGAAAAAGCCTCTCCGGTACAGCCTGCACAGAAAGAATCCGGCACCAAATGTCTCTATGCAATTCAGCTTTTCTCCGGAACAAGCAAGGAACAGGCGCTGGCCGCACAGAAAAGATATAATATTTCAGGAACAAGGCTTGTCGAGGGTATTGTAAAAGAAAAAAGCTGGTATAGAATAAGGTACGGCTGTTTTTCAACAAAGAGCGAGGCGGAAAAGTTCCTGCCTGGCATAAAAGATGATATTGACGGAGCAATTGTTGTAGCTGAATAACAACTTGAGGGAGATATGAAATGAAGAATTTTATTCCGGTCTTTGTTGCAGTCATGATGCTTCTCCCCTTCATTCCCCTTTCAGCAGAAGATACCGAAGAAATAGTCATGGAAGAGATCAAAGATGAGCCGGTAAAAGAAAAAGAGAAACCGGCAGACCAGAAAAAAGATACAAAAAAAGATATGCAGCAGAAAAAAGGAAATAAAAAATCTGCTGACACAGAACCTCAGCTTGTGCCCATAGCACCGGTCGCTGAGCCCGCACCGGTCACTGAACCTGCTCCGGTCGCTGAGCCTGCACCAGTCACTGACCCTGCACCAGTCACTGACCCTG
>JAKLDO010000092.1 GCA_022703485.1 bacterium | reverse complement strand
TTGTGTCAGATCTCGCCAGGTCAGCAGAAAAATCCATTATTTTGATCGATAACTTTGTAGATGACTCTGTTCTCACCTTGTTTTCAAAACGGAAAAACAGCGTTCATCTGAAAATACTGACCAGAACGATCTCAAAACAGCTTCAACTCGATATGAAAAAGTTCAACGAACAGTTTCCTCCAGCTGAAATAAAGGAATTTGACCTTTCTCACGACAGATTCATGATAATTGACGATTCACAGGTCTACCACATCGGTGCATCGCTCAAAGACCTCGGAAAGAAATGGTTCGCTTTCTCAAAAATGGATATTGAAGCTGACTATATTCTTAAAAAGACTAAACAATAAATAATAGGATTGACATATCCTGATCTTTTTTCTAAACTTCAGTGATTTAGAATAGATCGGGTTCTCAGAATATGAAAAAAGGGATAATCAGACTTAACGGCGTTTTCTGCGGAGCATGCACCTATACAATTGAACATGCCGGAAGAAAACAGCCCGGTGTGGAAGAGGTCAGGGTGGATGTCAGGGAACAGCTTGTCAAAGTTGATTATGATGGAACGCCCGAAGTGCTGAAAAAAATAGTATCTATCATTGAAACAATAGGACATGATGCTGAAATAATTGAAGAAGATCAACAATAACGGAGTCAAAATGAACGGTGCGCCAAGTCAGAAAGCTGTCGAAAAGAAACCGGTCGTTTCGTGGCAGCTTCCGATGCAGAGAGTGCTGTGGGCGCTTGCCCCGGCGGCGATGCTCGGAGTCTATTTTTTCGGGCTCAGAGTGCTGATACTTTATGCTGTGGTCAACCTTGCAGGATTTGCCGCTGAATATGCATTTGCAAGACAGTATAACCAGCAGGTATCTTCATCTGTATTCGTCACCAACATGCTTTTTGCGATGATAATTCCGCCGACTCTGCCTTTCTGGATGGCGGCTGTCGGAATAATCTTCGCTGTTGTTTTCGGAAAAATGGTGTTCGGCGGGTTCG
Source organism: bacterium (assembly GCA_022703485.1). Lineage (GTDB taxonomy): Bacteria > UBP6 > UBA1177 > UBA1177 > UBA1177 > JAKLDO01. Next base: position 9,865 of record JAKLDO010000092.1, on the reverse strand, counting down.
GAAAGAACATCTTCAATCCGGCGCTTGTGGGAAGAGCTTTCATCTATGTCACATTCGCGGTTCACATGACAGGGGTATGGAGCGAGCCGGTAGGGGGACTTTTCGGCGGATTTGCAGCCTATTCAGCTGATGCAGTGACCTCCGCGACAATACTTACGAACGGTGCAGGAACGATGTCAGATGTCTGGCTTAAAGCGTTTATCGGCAATATCGCAGGTTCTGCAGGTGAAACATCGGCTGTTGCGATACTTCTGGGCGGACTTTACCTCATGTGGAAAAAGGTGGCTAACGCTAAAATAATAGTCTGGACGCTCATCGGAATGGTAGTTCCCCAGACGATCCTCTGGTATTTCGGAATACACAGTGCAATAGATCCTTTGACTGCCATTCTTGCCGGCGGGTTCATGCTCGGGCTTTTTTTCATGACGACAGACCCGGTCAGCGCACCGAAGACAGAACAGGGTAAGCTGATGTACGGCCTGTTCATCGGTGTGATGACATGTCTTATCCGCACATTCTCGGTGTGGCCTGAAGGGATGATGTTCGCAATACTTCTGGGCAATATGTTCGCCCCCATCACCGATTATGCAGTTAACGAATATCAGAAAAAGAAGAAAGAGCAGAGTGCACCGGCCCCTGCAGGAGGCAGATAATGGCTCTTTCAAAAAAGACTAAACAGCGCATATTCACAGTATTTTTCATGTTTGCCGTATCGGTGTTCTTCATCGGAATAATTTCAGCCGTATATCTTGCAACAAAAAAGACGGTAATAAGGAACGAATCACTTTTCATCAAAAGATCAGTTCTTTACACGGCAGGAATAACTCCTCCTGAAGCGCCTTCTGAAATAGAGGCGGTATTCAGTGCAAAAGTCACTGAATTCAAGGACGGGAAAGGAAAAGCAGTATATTACACAGTGAGCGGTGATGACGGCGGAAAGGTTTTTGTAATGGTCGCAAACGGCCGCGGACTCTGGGGTGAGATAGCAGGGCATGTCGGTCTTGACAACACGCTCACAAAAATAACGGGTATTGATTTCACCGTTCAGAGCGAAACTCCAGGACTTGGTGCGAGGATCGCCGAAGACTGGTTCAGAGATCAGTTCAGAGGAATGACGGGTCCTGTGAAAAGGGTCGCGGAAGGGACAAAGGATAACGGATCTGATGAGTTCGATGCGATCACGGGAGCTACAATAACCACGGTCGCTGTTGAGAAAATGGTGAACGGAACCCTTGAAAAAGTTCAGTCTGTTGTAAGCGGAGGTGAAAAATGACTTCCAAAGCTTCAAAAATAACACTTGCAAATCTCGGCCGCGACAATCCTGTTTTTGTGCAGATACTCGGGATATGTTCAACACTTGCCGTGACAAATGTTATGAAAAACACGCTTGTCATGTGCCTCGGACTGATATTTGCCACAGCACTTTCAAATTTCACGGTCTCACTTCTGCGGAAATGGATACCCGGCAGGATAAGGATGATGGTCTCAACTTTGATAATCGCATTCTATGTCATACTTGTCGATATTGTCCTTAAAGCTTATCTGCCGGACATTTCAAGACAGCTCGGTCCGTATGTAGGGCTCATAATAACAAACTGCATCGTAATGGGCAGGGCTGAGGCTTTTGCAATGACAAACAAGCCTGGAATAAGCTTCGTTGACGGACTTACAAGCGGTATCGGTTACGGCTATGTGCTTATGATAATTGCGTTTTTCAGAGAGCTTCTCGGTTCAGGAACTATCTGGGGAATTACGGTTCTTGGCGAATGGTGGGTCAAATGGTCTATAATGGTCATGGCCCCGGGTGCATTTTTCATGCTCGCCGTTTTCATCTGGATCGTGCAGGGTTCCATCTTAACACAGAAAGCTGAGGTGAAGAAATGAACGGAACTGAAACAATAGGCGTAGTGGCGATATTTTTCGCCGCCGCATTTACAAATAACATACTTCTCACAATGTATCTGGGCATGTGCTCATTCCTTGCGGTGTCAAGACAGGTAAAGACTGCGATAGGACTCGGTGTCGCTGTCGTTTTCGTAATGACGGTCACAAGCGCCATCAACTGGCTTGCATATTATTTTCTGCTTGTTCCGTTCGGACTTGAATATCTGACATATATCGTTTTCATAATCATCGTTGCGGCATTTGTCCAGATAGTTGAAATGGTTATAGAAAGGGTTAGCGAACCGCTTTACAATGCGCTTGGAATATTTCTTCCTCTCATAACTGTCAACTGCGCCATTCTCGGTGCGGCGCTTTTCATGATAATCAGGAAGTATTCACTCGCTTCAGCAATATCTTTCAGTGCCGGAAGCGGTATCGGCTGGATGATAGCGATAATCGCAATGGCGGGGATAAGGCAGAAAATGGCCAACTCCAAAGTCCCGAAAGGACTTGAAGGCGCCGGTATAACGCTGATAATAGCCGGAATAATGTCGATGGCCTTCATGGGTTTCACCGGCATGATAAGTCTTAACTGACCGGAGGCTGAAAATGGAATTTCAAATATCTGAACTTGTGATAAGTGTCCTTGTTGTTTCAGGAATTGCCACATTCCTTGCAGTCCTGATGGTAATTGCCGATGCGACAATAGGCAACTACGGCTCGATGGAGCTTACGATCAATAAAGACCGCAAACTGACAGTTGAAGGCGGCGGAACTCTTCTTAACACACTTAAGGAAGCAGGGATATTCATACCATCGGCATGCGGAGGAAGAGGTTCGTGCGGACTTTGCAAATGCAAGGTGACGGAAGGTGGCGGCGATCATCTTCCGACAGAACTGACCTTTATTTCAAAAGACGAGCAGAAACTCGGAATAAGGCTCAGCTGTCAGCTCAAAGTTAAGAGAAATATGTCGCTTGAAATTCCGGAAGAGCTGTTCAATGTCAAGGAATATAAAGCGAAAGTCTCGTCAATAAAAGACCTTACCCACGATATAAAAGAGGTCAGGCTTGAACTGCTTGAACCGCGGGAAATAAATTTTATCGCAGGACAGTTCGTCCAGATACAGGTTCCGGAATACGAGCTTTCAAGCGAATCGGTCTACAGGGCTTATTCGGTTTCGTCAAGTCCTTCCATGAAAAATGCGGTCGAACTTGAAATAAGATATGTCCCCAACGGAATATGCACCACTTATGTCCACAAACATCTCAAGGTCGGAGAGATCCTCACTATTACCGGTCCTTACGGCGAGTTCTATCTCAGAGATACTGATGCAGAAATAATCTGTGTGGCAGGCGGTTCGGGTATGGCGCCCATAAAATCCATCCTTCATCATATGGCGGAAAAAGGAATAAACCGTAAAGCGGCATACATTTTCGGTGCACAGGGGAAAAGAGACCTCTTTCTGCTTGATGAAATGAAGGAGTTCGAGACGAAACTGCCCGATTTCCGTTTTATTCCGGCTTTGAGCAATCTGGCTCCAGGAGAAGAATGGACTGGTGAAACAGGCAAAGTTACAGAAGTGCTGGCGAGAGTTCTTACAGACGGCTCGAACACTGAAGCCTATCTTTGCGGAAGCCCCGGAATGATAGATGCCACGGTAGCAATCCTTAAATCAAAAGGCGTTAAGGAAGATAAGATATATTACGATAAATTTTAATCAGAGAGGAGATCATGAAACAGTCACCCGAACTGGCAAAGATCCAGGAACAGATGAAGCCCGGAGTGATAACGAGCTGCGGTTTCCTCGGACCCGACAGAAGAAATCTCATTGATATCCTGATAGATGATGATGCCGCGGTACAGCGTCTGAATACTACTCATGGAAAGATCGCTGCAAAAATGAAATATTTCCGTGACCTAGGCATTGAAGGTCTCGGCATGTTCGAAAAGGTGGACGACCATTTTGAAGTTAAAGTGGAATCGATGAGAGGAAAACTTCCTTCACCGTTCAATGATCAGGAGATGGTCGAGAAGCAGAACACGACAGTTGTAAATAAAAAGCTCGAAATGGAGATAACCTACACCGATCTCCAGATACATATGATAGAACGGCACGGTTTTTATCAGGGTAAAGGCTCTCTTTTCCGCATTGATCCTGAACATCTTGTCAAAGTGCTTGAAATTGTTCCTGACATTGAAAAGCCTCTTCCTGACTACTATCCGTCCGGCAGATAGTTTGGCGGACATGAAAAGATTAACAGCGCTTTTTTTTACACTGGCAGTGATCCTGCTTTATTTCGTTTTTTCAGTTAAGGGAAGCGGCTATACTTTTTTCACGATGTTCTATCCGCAGTTTCATCTTATTCTTTTTGCGTGTGTCCTTATCTGCGGTTTCTGCACGGTGTTCTGCCGTAAAAAGCTCGATATTTCAGGTGAGTTTATCTCAAAGGTCCTTTTTTATTTAATTCCTCTGCTGATGAGTGTAACATGTTTTATTGTTAACAGATATAACATCGTTTCCCCCCAGCCTGAGGACGGGATACATTATGTATGGATTGCGAAACTCATCTGGAACGGTCATCTTGCTCTGGATGCTCCTGATTATTATGAACATTACTGGAACAATTTTATAACGCTGGTCAATGGAAAATACACATCGATATTTCTTCCCGGTTTCAGTTTTTTCATGGCCCCTTTTGCCGCACTCGGCACTGCGCATCTGGCAAACCCGCTTATTGCAGGGATCAATACTTATCTTGTCGGGAAGCACGCTATTTCTCTTAAAGACAGACGCGCTGCTGTGATAGCAATGCTGTTGTTCGCTTTTTCGACAACTCACATCTTTCACGGAGCTCTTTATTTTCCGCATCATTTCGGGCTGATGCTTGTTCTTATATCTTCATATCTGATAGTTCATAGGCAGTACGGACCAAAACTTTACTTTCTGGCAGGACTGATACTTTCAATCTCACTTTTAATAAGGACGCAGAACGCATTTTATGCATATTTTGCAATCACGGCGCTGATAATCTTCAAAGAAAGAAATATTAAACCGCTTGTCTGGTTCACAGTTCCTTTTATTTTCACCGGATCACTGCTCATGGGCTACAATTATTATTTCACAGGAGATCCTTTCATTTTTGTTCAGGATGTCTATTTCAATGTTCTTAACACAAGAAAATTCTGCCACCGTCCAGGGTTCGGCAAAGGGTGTATGGGGAATCACGGAGAATTCCTTCCACCTGACGGTGTGACATTTGAATATGCAAAAGGGATAACTTTTTTAAGACTTAACAGCTTCATTCACAAAATATCGGTCTATCCGTTGCTGCTGATGTTTATTATTCCTGCGATATGGAAAAACCCGTACAAGTACTTTATCTATTATTTCATGCCTATCTGTGCTGTTGCGGCATATTTTACATTCTATATCGAGGGAAACTACGCCGGTCCCAGATATTTGATGGAATCGGGCGCTCTTTTCATCATTGCGGCGGCTTGCGGATTCACGGAGATCTACGACAGTTTCATAAAAAGGAACAGTACCGGATCGCTTTTTCTTGCAGGTTCACTCAACGGGCTTCTTGCCGCTTCTTTGATATTTTTCTCAGTAACCATTTTCCCGGCAACTATTTTTAAAGCGTTTGATGATGCATATGAACCACATAAAATTAAACAGCTTCTGGAATATAGTTCAGTAAAAAATTCAATAGTTATGCTCCCTTTCTCGCTGAAATTCCATTTTGACTCGAACCTTCTCCTTCAGGACGACCCTCCTCACGATAAAAACGGAAATCTCATAATTTACTCAGGCGGAGATGTTCTTGACCGGAATATTCAGAAATTTTATAAAGATACAAAATACAGTGATATTTACAGGATACACAAAAATGATAAGGGATATTCACTGGAAAAACTGGGATTTCTGGATGATGACGGCATTTACAATGTCGAATTTGAATCAAAGTTCATTCCGGTTATGGGTGAACCTTATTTCATTTTTACTGTTTTCAGCAATGTTCCGTCCTCTGATTTCGAATATGAGCCGACAGATAAAGTTGATATGAGCATGTGGGGGCTCGGAGTGCTTTTCAGAGGCGGAGACAGAAGTTATTACGGTTTCGAGCATTCAGTGAAGACAGCCGGAGAGTATGAACTGGAACTTTCTATCGTGGCGACAGAATGCACAGTGCCTTTTGACATTGAGGTTAACGGACAGATCAAGTCCTCATATCTGCCGCAGAAAGGGCCAGATAGAACCGAAAAGATAAAATTCCCTGCACACCTCAACGCTGGGAAGAACTCATTTCGAATAATGCCGCAAAAAGACGGATGTCTTATACTGGATAGGATGGGAATATTGACTTCTTGGCGGATGTCCCTAAATTAAATACGGTAAAAAGAATGTTTTAACCGGAGGAGAGAGATGGCAAAACCAGTGGAAGTAATGAATCTTACTAAGAATTTCCGTCATCCCATGAAGGTGTGGGATAAGATCGAGGCTGTTAAGGATTTCTCTTTTTCTGTCGAGACGGGCGAGATCGTGGGTTTTGTGGGGCATAATGGTGCCGGTAAGACGACCACGATCAAGATGATGATGGGGTTCATTGCTCCGACATCAGGGGAGATCTCGATATTCGGTCAGAACGCAGGCAGTATCGAAGTTAAGAAAAAAGTGGGATTCCTTCCTGAAAGGCCTTATTTTTATTCAGAACTCACATCAATGGAGCTTCTGAAGTATTTTGGAAAACTTTCCGGCATGAAAGGTTCGAGTCTGATCGACAAAGCTGAAAAAGTTCTCAGAAGAGTGGGTCTTTACAACGACAGGAACCGCAAACTGTCAGGATATTCAAAAGGGATGCTTCAGAGAATAGGGATCGCCCAGTCGATAATCCATGATCCTGAACTTGTTATAATGGATGAACCTATGAGCGGACTTGACCCGATCGGAAGAAGAGAGGTCAAAGAAATAATAAGGTCATTGAAAAGAGAAGGCCGGAGTGTCATTTTTTCAAGCCATATATTAAGTGATATTGAGAACTTATCAGACAGGGTGCTTATCATTGAAAAAGGTGTGAGAAAAAGTTTCGGAACCGTTAGAGAGATCGTAAGACCCGAAAATATCAGATTCTCGATCGAGTTCGGCGGACCGGATGAAATGAAAGATGCAGCGTTTTCACTTTTCAAAGGGATAAGGGTCTCTTCGGACAGGTTCATAATTGACTGTCAGGACCTTGCAGATTTCAATTCAAAGCTCGCAGTGATAGTTCAGAAAGGATACACCGTTCACGATGCGAAAGGAGTATATCCGTCACTTGAAGAGATCGTTTTCAAAGGATCATCGGAGGCCGGCCATGAGTAGAATATTCAATGTAGCTTATTATACTTTCCTTGAAATGGTAAGGAACAAAGTGCTTTACATTCTGCTATTTTTCGCAATGTTCATATTTGTTCTGGGCATCGCAATAACTCAGATGACAATAGGCGACGAGATCAATATAATCAGCGACATAGGGCTTGGAACTATAGAAATTTTCTCCACAGTTCTTTCGATATTTCTGGGTATATCACTGGTGCAGAAGGAACTTTCGCTTAAAACGCTCCACCCCCTTCTTGCAAGACCGCTTTCAAGAGCTGAATACATTCTCGGGAAATTTGCCGGGATGATGCTTCTGATAATTGTTGAAATAGTTGTGATGTGCATAATTTTTGCGATCCTTCTTTTTGTTTATGGAGGTTTCGGCAGATTTATGGGTTATATGCCTGCGGTCTATACGATATTCCTTCAGACTTCAACCGTGATAGCTGTTGCAGTGCTCTGTTCCACGCTCACAGAACCGGCAGTTGCCGCGATGCTGACCATATCGTTCTACCTGATCGGTGCAACATCGTATAATCTTGTATATGCCATATCAAAAAGAACATCTGAGACCGTTGCGAACATGATAACGACCTTAAGGTATATCCTTCCTGATTTCAGCCATTTCAATATAAAGGACAACCTGGTCTACGGCAGAGGCCTTGAGGGGCTGAGCATAGGATTTGCATCATTCTACGCCCTTTTCATCGTGGTGATAGTGCTTTCGATATCGGTCATCCTCTTCAACAGTAAAGAGATAAACTGACCTTTGACTTGATTTCCGGATACCTCCAGATATAATGTTTGAGCGTGTCAGAATTAATTTTTCAGGGGGTTTCCATGGAAAGGTTTTTAATACTTTTTATCGTTATGTTCTTTTTTGCAGCCTGCGGAACAAAAACGGTGGAGCTCGGGAATCCCGATTTCCCTGATAACAATGCTGCGGCAGATGATGATACAGTTGTTTCTGATTCTGATTCTGACTCCCAGATAGATCCTGATAGCGATTCGAACATACCAGACAGTGATTCTGCGATCGATCCTGATGATGACACAACTATGCCAGATACTGATTCTGTGATCGATCCAGATGATGATACAGTTATCGATCCTGACGATGACACGGTCATAATACCTGATGACGATGCAGTTGTGACAGAGTGCACGATAGGTGAAAGGAAGTGTGATGACACGCTTGACAATGTCCTTGAATGTAATGTCGCTCATAAATGGATTTCTGTTGAAGACTGCTCCGCGCCATTGAAAATGTGTGTAGAAGCAGAAGACGCACCCTACTGCAAAGACCTTAACTGCGTACCCGGAACAAAAACATGCATCAGCGAAGATGTATATACCTGTTCCGAAGACGGAATGACCGGCGTTCTGAGCAAAAACTGTACTGACACCCAGTATTGTGATGAAAAAGCTGACCCCGTTGACTGCAAGGACATGATCTGTGTTCCGAATGAAAACTTCTGTGAAACCAATATCTTAAAAGAATGCAACGCAAAAGGAAGCAGTGCTGCCACACTCAAGGAATGCGGAACAGGAGCATGTGATGAAACACTGGAGAATTGTGTGTATACAAGCTTGATAGGGGCTGAAACAAGTTTTTCAGCAAATAACGGAAGAAGAGGTGTTTTTTATAACTGTGCAAAAAATGTGACAGTAATTGAATTTGCTCAAGGTTTTGATCTTTCATCAAATACCGATCTGACATGGGCAATATATGAAGCTGAAGGAAACACAACATTATACAAAAAGATATATTCTAAAAAAGATACAGTGACATCAAATGGAAAAGGATTTTATTCAACAGGAGCAATATCAGTCAGTTTAAAAAGTGGAAAGAAATATCTTTTCTACACCGGCTGGAGCGGAACAAGAAACTTCCTTTATGGAGGAGCAGGTGAACATCCTGTTGATATGGGGTTTGGAAGCAGTTTTAATGGTTATAATACAGCTTTCAGTGGAACGGCTGAAGAGGAAATTAATAATCCTGCAGTATTTGACAGAACCTATAGACAGCAGATCAAGTTTGTTGAGTGATAAAATTCAGCGTTTTAATTCCAGTTTACAATGTTGAAAAGTATTTAAATGAGTGTGTGGATTCTGTTTTAAGTCAGACTTTTCAAAATTTTGAGATAATTCTTGTAAATGATGGCTCAACCGATTCAAGTGGTAAAATATGTGAAGAATATGCAAAAAAAGATAATAGAGTAAAATTTTTTCATCAGGAAAACAAAGGATTGTTTCTAACGAGAAGATTTTCAATATCTAAAGCAGAAGGGGAATTCTTGCTTTTTCTTGATTCTGATGATTTTTGGGATGTTGATCTTCTTGAAATTGTTAACAAATATATTGAGAAATATTTATGCGATTTAATTATTTTTAAATTGAAAAGGGTTTCAGAAAAAAAAGTTTTAATTTCTGAAGAAGAATCTTTGTTTAAAGATGAAATTCTTTTCATTGGAAATGAAAAAGAAAAACATCAAAGAAAGACTTTATAAACGAGTCACAGGATTTGGCTCACGATCGGGTGAAGATGTTTTCTTGTATCCTGTTTTCGATTGTGAACTGAATCAAACAGGGGAATGCGAACGTCCTGAACGAACAAATC
>JAKLDO010000091.1 GCA_022703485.1 bacterium | reverse complement strand
GTTCAGAACAAAAACCAATCAATAAAACACAAACCTCAGACTAGAGTCAGTAAAAATTTAGAATCGAACGATTTAGGTATTTACAATTTTTTCTTAGAAATTCAATTTTTCTCTATTTTCCCAGTTCATCGAGGATGGATTTTCTGACGGCTTGCGCAAGTTCTTCTTTGCTATAGCCCTGCGGGTCAATTGCGGGGAGGTAGACAACCTCAATCTTCTTGAAGGGGTGCGGGAGCTTTCTGTTTCTGGGAAAGGCTTCGAATGCGCCTTTTATCGCGACTGGTATGACGGGGACATTGAGTTCACAGGATAAAAGTGTAAATGTCTGTTTGAAATCGGCGAGTTTTCCGTCACGGCTCCTTGTGCCTTCGGGGAAGATTATGATGTTGCGCCCTTTTTTGAGGACCGATGCCATCCTTTTTATCGAATCCATCAGTTCTTCGCCCTCTTTCATTATTATTATGTTGTTCCTGTTGGCGAGATATTTTCTCCACCACCTTTTGAAATGCTTCTCCTTGGCGAAGAAATAGGTCTTCCTGAACATCGCCGACGGTATCTTGGACACGACAAAAAGCCCGTCAATGACGCTCTGGTGGTTAGGAGCGAAGATCACAGGCCCTTCCGTTATCTCCTGCGCCCCTCTGAACCTCAGCCTGAAGAAAAATCTCAGGATGGTAAGCAGATAGAACCTTATCCACAGATGATAGAATGCGCTCCGGGGCAGATCTATGTCAATATGCAGATTGTCTTTCAGCATAGTCTTCCAGCTTTCACCGGTGACCTCGCTTTTCATCTTTTCGGAAGTTATGAACTCAGAAAGCCTGCGCACAGTCGCATGGTTCAGAAGATCTCCCTCGGTTATCCTTATGCGGTATTCCGAGGTTATGAAACCGACAAGCTCTATCTTATCAAGCGAATCAAGCCCGAGGTCTATCTCGATGTGATCATCAGGATATATCTGCTTTTCCGAGCTCTTTGAAAAATATTCGGAAAGCCTCGTGTAAACGACATCATCAGGAACATCACTGCTCTTCTTTGCAGTTTCCCTTGCAGTAAGGAAAGATTCCAGTTTGAACCTCTGGAGCTTTTCAAGCCTTGTTCTGGGAAGAGGCTCGTTAACAAGCACGAACTTGAGTATTTTTTTATGATGGCTCGCATTCTGATTGTACCTGTCGACAACTTCCCACCTGATGAACTCTTCAAGGTTAGGGATCTGCCTTTCGACAAGTATTTTCTCATCAGGCCTTATTATCGCAGTGAGACTGTCGCCGCTTTGCACCACCGCCGCCTCGTGAACGATCCCATCGGTCATCTCAAGCGCTTTTTCGATCTCAACGGGATTGATGTTCTTTCCGCTCGGAAGGACGATTATCTCCTTTTTACGGCCCGTGATATAAAGCCTGCCGCGATTATCGAACCTTCCCAGATCACCCGTGTAAAGCCATCCGTCCTTAAGAACCTCGGCAGTTTCCTCCGGCCTGTTATAGTAACCTTTCATTATGTTCTTTCCGGTCGCTACCACCTCGCCGTCAATGATCCTGACCGTCCCTTTCTCAAGCTCATTACCGACACAGCCCGGCCTTCCCTTTCCGGGTCTGGGGAATGTTATCATCGGAGCCGCTTCCGTCATTCCGTAACCTTCAGCGACCACAAAACCGAGAGTCTTGAACTTGCGCCACGCCGCAGGATCGAGCCTCGCCCCGCCGCTTATCACATGCCTTACAGCACCGCCGAACTTGCTGTGCACTGACTTGAAGATCAGTTTCGAGAACTTCTGACTGTTCACTACCTTCGCCAGCCTGAAAAGCCTTTTTGCAATGAAACTGCCGTCTATTTTATTCATTATCCCTTTTACGAGCATTTCATAGAATCTCGGAACACCCAGAAGCATCGTCGGTCTCGCTTTCTGCATCATCTCCATTATGTCTGCAGAATTGAGTGACGGAGCTATCGCAGTCGCCCCGCCTCCTGCAAAGACGGCAATGACAGTTCCCATGATCGGGAAAATGTGATGAAGCGGAAGTATCATCAGGACAACTTCATCTTCAGTGTAGTATCCAGCTTCAGCCAGCTTCTCAAGATTTGCCTGCATATTGGTGAAGGAAAGCATTACTCCTTTCGGATCTCCCGTTGTACCTGATGTATAAATAAGCAGCGCAGTTCTTTCTCTGTCATCAAAATCGAGCGGTGCAGGAACTCTTTCCAGTTTATCCTGCAAAATATCCTCGAACACGATGATCCTGACATCCTTTTCTGTCTGTGCAATGGAATCCCTTACCTTTTGAAGAAGTTTTGCAGAAGTGAACACCGCCGCAGGCGCACAGTCATTGATTATGTAAGCGATCTCATCGTTCACGCTCATGTAGTCAACCGGTGTGACGGTCCCGCCCGATCTCCATACCGCATATATAGAATAGATGTATTCAGGTCTGTTCTCGCTTATTATAAGAACCCTCTGATCTGTCATGCTTCCAAGGATATCAGAATAATGTTCAATATTCTTAAGCACTTCTGCGTACGACAGTTCCTGTTTTAAAGTGAATATCGCAGTCTTTCTGAGTGGTCTGATAAACAATTTGCACCTCTTTTTTTTACAACACAACGCTGGCAGTTTATATAACTCTATCACTTTGTAAAGAAAGAACTTTCTAAAAAAATTGAACTATTTTTCCATGCGGTGTATCTTTTACAACCGTTTGGCTCAGGAGTTGAAAAAATGGATGAAAGAAGCGATCTGTGTTTCGGCTGTTTCGCTCCGAAAGGAAGCGATTACAAGTGTAAAATATGCGGTTATGTCTATGATTTGAAGGAAGGTCCTGAGCAGTCACATCTTTTCCCCGGAACAGTGCTGAACAGCAGATATATCCTTGGAAAAGTGATAGGCGCCGGCGGTTTCGGCATAACCTACATAGCTTTCGACCCCAAGCTTCAGGTAAGACTTGCAATAAAAGAGTTCTTCCCCCGGCAGATAGCTTCAAGGAACCGCGAAACAAAAGAGATCATCCCTTTCGGAGAGAATGAAAAGAACGATTTTCTCAATGGACTCAAGTACTTTCTGCACGAAGCGAGAAGCGCCGCAATGTTCGAGACACACCAGAACATCGTCGGTGTAAAAGACCTTTTTGAACAGAACGGCACAGCTTACATGGTCATGCCGTACATCAACGGCACACCTTTTGACACTTTTATTGCAAAAAACGGAGGCAGGGTCAGCTTCTCGACAGCACTTTCGATCCTTGCTCCGGTTATGGATGCCGTATCAACTATCCATAAAGCGAACCTTCTCCACAGGGACATAAGCCCAGAGAACATTTTCATCACGGAGGACGGGGTTCCCAAACTTCTGGATTTCGGCTCTGCAAGACCCACCGTGGCAAGTGAGACCCTCAGCATGACACCTGTCATAAAAGAAGGTTACGCACCTCTTGAACAATACAGCAGACAAGGCGATCAGGGGCCCTACACCGATATCTATTCAATGGCTGCGACAATCTATAAAGCTGTCAGCGGCGCAGTGCCGCCCCCTGCAATGGAAAGATTTACGAATGACAACCTTATAGTTCTTTCCTCCGTATGCCCGGATATGCCTTCCTATGCCGAAAAGGCCATCGTCAAGGCCCTCAGCCTGCGTGCATCGGAAAGATTCCAGACAATGGAAGAGTTCATGCTCTCTCTGACAAAGGGCAAGGCGGTTGAACCCGTATCGCTTAACATAAAGTCAAAGAAAAAAAGAGGAGCAGGAAAACTTATCGCGACAATCTCAGTGGCAGTGCTTGCTGTAGCGGCAGCGGCAGTTTTCATAACTCTCCCTGAAAAAAAAGAGGCCGGTAAAGAGACCCCGGTTACTGTCACAGTCCCTGAAAAGGTCACTGAACCTGCAAAAACACCAGTAAGGACCGAGGCGCCGTTGAAAGCTCCTGATAAAGAACCTGTTAAAGAGACAGTAAAAGAGCCTGAACCTGTAAAAACAGCGGACAAAAGAACTGAAACACCTAAAAAACATACATCTAAAAAAGAAGCGCCTGTGAAAAATGATGAACCTGTCAAAATAATGGAGCCTGAAAAAGAGGTGAAAAAGACCGACGGAATATCGGTATCTTCAAGGAGCGGCAACTACCTTTTCCCCAAAGCCGTTGAAAAAGGGCTCAGTGCAGAACAGTATTTCAAGGACGGATTCAAATATGAACTTGCACAGAACTCCGGTCAGGCGGTCGAATATTACACTGAATCATGCAGAATGAACTTCACTAACGCCTGCTACCGTCTGGGAAAGATGAAAAACGACACGGAACTGCTTTCAAAGACAAGAATTGCTTTTGACAGAGAATGCAGTAAAGGAACAGGAAGTTCTTGCGTGTCACTTGCAGAAATGATGCTCAGAGGCGAAGGGGGATCAAAAAGTCCGTTCGAAGCGGTCACGACCCTTGCCAAACAGTGTTCATCAGGTTCTGTCACAGGCTGTTTCATGCTTGCAGGAATATGGGAAAAAGGTGAGAACATTGACAAGGATCTTGAAAAAGCCCGTAAATATTACGGTTATTCATGTGACAATAATTCAAAGGAAGGCTGTTTCAAATACGCTGAAATGCTTGAGAACGGTGTCGGAGGGGCTGCTGATACCGTGAAAGCGAAAGAAATCTACACAAAAGCCTGTTCAAAAGGGCATCTGAAAGCCTGTATGAAGAAAAACCAGTAACTATCTCGTCACAATGATCATCGCAACTATCACTGCGATACCTATCACAGCAAAAGCAACTGTCATTGCGATCTTTTTCATTTTTTTTGCCTGTTCGAGCTCTTTTTTCTTCTTATCGAGAGCGGCTCTGCCTGTGTTAAGCGCGCTCAGCATGTCGTTTATGCCTTCGTTGTCCTCAAGAAGCACTGTCTTGCTCTGAACTTCATCAAAACTTTTGTTCTCCTGCATAATGCCCTCCTTATCTATTTACAACTCTTGATCCTGCCGGAACATCGTTCATGACAAGTGTGTTACCGCCTATCACCGATCCTTTGCCTATCGTTATCCTGCCGAGTATTGTAGCATTTGAATAGATAACAACATCATCTTCAACTATCGGATGTCTCGGAATACCTTTGACAGGGTTCCCCTTCTCGTCTTTCGGAAAGCTCTTGGCTCCCAGTGTGACACCCTGATATATCTTAACATTTTTACCTATTATAGTTGTTCCACCGATAACTATTCCTGTACCGTGGTCCATAAAGAACTTTTCACCGATACTTGCCTCGGGATGAATGTCTATCCCGGTTTCGGAATGCGCCATTTCCGTAATGATCCTCGGAATGAGAGGAACTCCTATTTTAAAAAGAGAATGAGCTATCCGGTAGCTTGTAAGCATTCTGATCCCCGGATAGCAGAAAATTGTCTCGCCGGGATTTATCGCCGCGGGATCGCCTTCGTAAGCCGCCTCGACATCGAGAGCAAGAAGTCTTCTTATCTCGGGAAGCTCCTCGATGAACTTGAAAACCTTCTCTTCGGCAAGGACATCGCAGTCGCTGCACTGCCTTCCGCTCGCACCCTGACATTCAAAACAAAGTCCTCTTCTTATCTGCTCCTTGAGCATCACGAACACTTTATCGAGCTTTGAACCGGTGTAATAGCTTATATTCGCCGCATTTATGTCCGATTCCATGAAGAAACCGGGGAAAATAACAGCTCTCAGAAGTTCCATTACCGTACCCAGATCGTCCCTTGAAGGCATTGCCGCAGACCTTGAATGAAGATTCACCACAGGCCCGAATGAACCCGGACAGCACAGCTGACCAACAACATTTATGAATCTGTCCCTTTTTTTGATATCCATAAAATCCTCCTGAAAAATTACGGTCCATTATGACAGATTGTAAAAGAGTGTCAAGAAGAGAGGATTATTTAGATTATCTAACACACCTGACATAGTATTCATACTTGGACAGACTGCTCATTATTCTGGATAATTCAAAGTCAACTATCCATGTATCAGCGAGATAATCTGCTGTATCATTTTCGAGATCGTATTCTTTTTCCCAAGAATCAATGTTCGGTGAAACTGTGTGAAAAGTATTAGTGTCCCAGAATTCCGAATATCTTTTATCCGTAATCTCTCCGCACCCTGCACACTTGATGTTCCAGCAATTTTCATAACTCAGACAATTGTCCCATATGTTGCATTCACCACTAGATTCAATTGAAGAACAGTTAATGACTATTGATCTCATTTCAGAAATTGTAGGAAGCCGCCAGTCCGCTTTACCATTTTCTTCAAGATTTTTGCAATATTCGTAAGCTTTCTCGGAAGTCATTTTATCTGGTGAACTTTTAGACCATTTTTCAGCTTTTTCCGATGTAACACAGGCATTGTCATGCCCCACATAACCTTCATTACATTTAAACCGGCATTCAGATATACTGGGCTCCTCATTATATTTCGCATCTGTCGATGGCAACCATTTCGAACCGTTCCATACCTGTTTTATTTTATCTACAGTGTTCCATGACGCATTAATAGGAAGAAGCGAACAGGGCTGATCGTATCTTACTTTTCCAGGGAGATCATGCTCTCTTATGCATCTGGCGCTATAAGCTCCTTCGGAAAATGTTTGATGCCATCCTATTTCAAGTTTATTAAAATCAAGAAAAACAGGCACAGGATAAGGAGATTTTGTTACAGGTCCAGCATCTCCTATATATTTTTCCGAAGATGACCAGAATCTGCCAGAATCACCGAATTTTGAATATCTGCCGTCAGTTTCATCTGGACAGGTTACGATATTATCACAATTGATCACTAGTGTCCAGAGCTGTTCTACAGTAGGCAAAATGAAACCGGACAGTCCTTTTTCTTTCAGTGCCTTACAAAAATTATATGCTCCTTTAGCTGACAGATTTGATCCGGTAGTTTCCGACCACTGCATACCTGATTCTATATCAATATAAGGACTGTCTACATCAGCAGCTTCAATAATGCTTTCTGTATCAGTATTATCATCTTCGGCATCATTATTGCTGCCTTCCGAGGCTTCTCTGTCAGAATATTCGTCATCTGTCAGGGATATTGATGCCGAATTTTTACAACTGGATATTGAAAGCATCAGGCTTAAAACAACGATACTGTTTTTAAGGATGTTTATTATACTCATTTAATTTTCAGGCGACTTATTTAAGACTTATTTTCTCGATGCCGTTCCAGTCCCTTGCGATATAAAGAGCATCGTCTATTACAGCCGCACTGAGACTGTATGAATACCAGCCGTATGTCTTTTCAGGAAGTTCAAGCTCTTTTTCAACACCTTCCTTTGATATGTAGATCATGTTGTTGGAATCGGAGTATCCGTAGTATATATCCTCATTATCCTCGATAGAAAGAAGGAATCCGCCGCCTTCGACCGAAGAATACCTTGCACCGTTCTCGAATGTGTTACTGTATATCCTCTTGCCGTCTTCGGCCCTGAAGATCTGGACATTCATAGTTGTCTCACGGTTGCTGTAATACCAGTAGGAACATTCAGTCTCTTCATAGTTATAAACTGTCTCGTTAGTGCCGATGAAAACTCTCTTGTCCTTGACTATGAAATCGGAATACTGGTAACGGTACATCTTTTCCGTGCTTTCGTAAGCGCTCGGAATGCTTATCTTCTTGACAACGCTCACCTTTGTTTTGTCTGAATTGAACTTCAGGATGTAAAGTGTTCTGATGTACTGTTCATAGTAGTAGTATCCATCCTCATTTTCCGTGACAGCATCGTTCCATGCAATGTGAGAAGTATAAAGATATTCACCGTCATCGCTCATGCCTATTACCTTTCCGGGAATGTTAACTTTCGTTCCTATCTCAGGTTTTGCAGGATCTTTCACATCGACCGGAACAGCATAACAGTAAAGGATCTCTCTGTCAGAATCATCATAACCTTTCTGCTTGCATTCCGTGAACCAGAAAGTCGTCCCGTTTGCTATTATCTTTGTGTCATAATCAAGTGATCTTACATTTTCAGCGACCACGACAGGCTCAACAGTTCCTGCTTCAGGATCGCTTACATCATAAACAAGCAGTGATGAACCGTAAATTCCGTAACCTTCGCCTTCAGCCTTGCAGTCAGTTTCACTTGAATAACAGTCACTTTCAGGATAGTAATAATCCCATGTCTCGTTGATAAATGCGAACGCACCGCTCTCTGTTACAGCCGAATTCGAATAACCGTAATAATATTTGTAGGGATCTGTCTCTTCACCCGGCATTCCGAGCTTGATAAGGCCAAGCTCCTGAGGATCTTTGCCGTCTGCGAACTTAACTATCTTGATCGTTGAAAGTGAAGTATCTTCCGTTGTGTCAGCTTTGAAATCTACAGCTTCTCCATCTTCGACACCGCCGTAGTAGTAATCATAGTAATAGTTAAAAACATAGCCTTTATCGCCGGCTTTGAGAAGACCGGCTGAGCCGTAATTGTTCGAAATGGGAGCGCTTCTCCATTTTACAGGATTGGTGTCATTCCCTGCTTCATAGGTGACAAGGGTCGCAGGCTGACTGTAGTAATCACTGTCTATTCCGCACAGCTGCGTGCCGCAGGTGTTAAGATTAGCGACATAATAAGCCATCGTGGCAGTTGAAAGCACTTTCGGGTTGTCCCTGTCTGCCGCATCGATCATCATTACATGTCTGTCGCCGATGCTGATTATCATATCATCAAGGGCAACACCCCTCATTACCGGACTGTCAGCCTCGATAGATCCTCTCTGTGTAAGACCTTTCTCAAGATCGAAATCGATCAGGTGAAGCCTGTACACATATCTCCATGTCGTATCCTCGTATTCATTCACCGGAAGAAGGATCAGACCGAGATCGTCATATATTTTAAATGCTTTCCAGTCCTGAGTGGCTTCTGAATATGAATAGTTCGTACCGATCGCGATCGTATTCATTTCTTTGGGGTCTGCCGGATCTGAAACATCATACATGCTGACCTTTGTCTTCCAGTTGTCTGTATCATCAATACCGACAGTAAGTATCTTGTCGCCTCTTATCTCAAGATGTGTCGACCAGCCAGGAACTGCAAGCTGACCGAGCTCTTTAAGGTTCTCAGGATCGCTTATATCAAGGACATGCAGCGGGTCCTTCTGCATATAGGTCACAGCATAAAGACGGTCGCCTTCGAACTTCGTGCCGTAAAGCATCTGTCCTTCCATGAAAACGAACTTGTCGATCTGTGTGATCTTTGAAGGATCGCTCACATCAAAGCTCTCGACCATGCTTGTTCCGTTGCCCCACTGTTCTGAAGAGCTTACAGCAAAGAAAACATCACCTTTCTCATACATTTTCCAGCGGTCGCTCATGAAACCGTCGGTCTTGAACTCGCCCTTCTTTTCGATCTTTCCGGCGGGATCGCTGATGTCAAAAAGAGTCACAGGATATTTATCCGCATAACCTTCGTTCCAGTAATCGTAATTCGCTTCAGCGATGTAAATGGATTTCTGGGAGACATAAATTGTGTAGGCCGTTCCTTCAAGAGAAACTTCATCAACCTTCTTGATATTAGCGGGATCAGCCACATTGATGGACATAAGCGTTATCTGGTCCTTGCCGTACTCATCGCGTGAATCGCACCAGTACCAGTAATAGACATACTGTGTAGCTGCGACATATATCACATCACCGACCTGCCTTGAGTCAACTATCGTTCCGTCCATTTCATAGCTTCCTATCACTTTAGGAGCGGACGGTTTCTCTGTATTTACCACAATGACCTTTGACATCGACCTGTTGCCGTAATAGCCTTCTTTATCATCAAGATCGTGACCGTTGAGACCTGTCACAAGTATGTATGCACGGCCTTCCTGAAGGTACATCTCACCGGGAATGCCTTCAAAAGGGGCTTTTCCTACTATCTTGAGAGCTTCCGGATCGGTCATATCGATTGCAATGAGACCTTTATAGCGGTTTACAACCCATATTGTATTCCCTTCCACTTTATATATATCTGATTCCACGATCTCTCTTTCGGCATCATCTTCATCGGCTCCGGTATCGTTCTCGCTGTCACCGGGAGCTCCCGAATTACCGTAATCACCTTCGCCTTTATCATTGCCTGTTGATGATCCGGCCGTTATAAACTCCCCGTTCTCATCCTTATCAAGCACATCAGGGCTTTCCACATCCTCCGCATCGGGAAGATCGTTAATACTGTCGTTCTTTGAATTTGTGCTGTTGTCACATCCTGCAATAAACAACATTACTGCAAGCAGGATCAGCATTGTCTTAAAAAATGACCTCATGAATCCCTCCATTTAGAAAAATTACAGAGCTTTAGTTCGATAATTATTGTACTTTTATTTAGAAAAATTGAAAAAAATTCAGATCTTCGCTTTAAGCCAGTGCTCTTTTTTAAACAGATAAAAGAAAATAAAACTGTTCAGCGCCATTGTAAGAGCTATGGTCAGCCAGATGCCTTCCGCATTAAGCCCGAGGAACACGGCAAGAAACCACGCAAGCGGGATCCTGAGGAAAACGACCGGAAGAGAAATATAAAATGACGGCTTGGTGTATCCCGAACCGGCAAAAGCACCATTCTCAAGGACGATAAGCACACTTTGAAGGGCCTCGACCGCCATAACTATCCTTATATAATTTATCCCGTTGCGCACAAGCTCGGGATCATCATTGAACAAAGATACTATCTGACCTGCGAAAAGTATCGTCACCAGCGAGTATAGAACCGTAGCCATCCCGACGAATTTCATCCCTGCGACTGTCCCTTCTCTCACCCTTGCCTCGTTTCCGGCTCCTAGGTTGCGGCCTGTAAAGGTCGAAAGTCCTGCGGCGATTCCGTGGGAGAAAAAATATGCCAGTGATTCGACTTTATGCCCCACTCCCATCGCTCCTATGGCGCCTGATCCGAAAACAGCAGTTATCTTCGCTATGAAAAAATATATGAACGAAAATATCATGCTCGACATGGCTACCGGATAACCGACAGATATATACCTTCTGAAACGGATCTCCTCACCGACAGGCTTGAAAAGTATCCATTTCTTTCTGATGACAATTATAAAAAAGACTAGCGCCCCCAGAAAGTAGCTGACAACACTTGCTATCGCCGCACCTCTTGTCTCAAGCCTGGGGAAAGGACCGATCCCGAACATAAGCACCGGACTGAAAAATATGTTAA
>JAKLDO010000090.1 GCA_022703485.1 bacterium | reverse complement strand
CCATGAACGGACAACAGAATTTAACAGATTACACCAATTGTTTTGAATTTTCTGTCCAGAAAAACTTGACCATTACCGTTGAAAGAGCTTTTGAGCGAAATTTAAAAATTTCAATACTAAGTTTTTTAACAGTATTTTTTTTAATGACTTTAATAATTATTGTGTTGCCTAGCTCGAGCAATTTTTATTTAAACAGCTTTCTATCGTTTTCTTTAATGTTGTCAATGCTGGTTTTTTACGAAATAACATTTTTTTATGTTGAAAAATTTCTGAAAACAAAATCTGATAACAGCTTAAAAAAAGGCTGAAGTAAATGAAGAAGCAACGAATTAAATTCAGTTTTTCTATATTGTTTTTGGTGTTGTGTCTGGTTTTTTGCAGTTGTTCGAAAAAAAGTGATATTTCATTGATAATAAACAATAAAAGCGGCAGTTCAATTTTTGATGTTGAAATAAGATATTGTGAAAAAAATTTGATAAAAGAAATACAAAATGGCGAGACCATAGAATTAAAATTGAATCCTTCCGGCGAGGCGCATATTGAAATAAAATATAAAAACAACAGAAAAGAACAAAAAAATATAGTATACGGTTATTTTGAAGGAAAAGGCTACAAAGGAAGAATATCTATAAATATTGAAGAAAATGATGAAATAAAGATCTTAGATGAAGTTTCTGTTTCCCGATAATTTCAAATATTTACTCTATCGTGACTGTTCCGCTTCCGTCGGGGGTGTCCTGAAGTAGGACTACTGCGGTGACCGTGCCTGCGGCACCTAAAACGACCACGCTTGTAAGTGTCCAGAACCACCAGGATTTATACCACGGTGTCGGTTTAGATAAGATATTGATAGTTCTGACATTTTTTGCTCCGGGAGCGACATAGACATCTGTCTGGAGAGGGAGATAGTCATCATCTTCGGCTCTCACTTTCAGGAAATATCTTCCGGGTATGAGCCCGGCCGCTGAATATTGCGGTTTATCGAATTTCTTCTCTTCATCACCGAAACGGACAGCCCCTTTTTTCACATTGAAAGAGAAATCGACCTCTCCGGTAAGAGCCTGATAATCGATTCCGGCAAGCTGGTAAGCTGCCAGTTTTATTGCATTTTGCAGTTCAGCATCATCACCGGTGTAAGATTCAAGCACACGGTTTACGACATCCGCATTCCTTACATCGATAAGCTGGACGCTGATGACAAAAGTATCTTTGACTTTCCCCACCGCTCCTGTCACAAGCTTCGAAAGCCCGAGACTTGCACCTATCTCGACAACACATTCCATGCTGTCAGAGCATTCCGCCGAACTGTCAAGCGCCGCCTTGCTGAGCATCGCCTTGATATCGTCCTGCGAAATTACACTGATCCCTTTGATCTGATTGAGCTGAGCGGAAAGTATCGATGTGAGCGAGTCGGCAGTGGTCTGCTCCATTCCGCGGGCCGTAAGCGGCATGACCGCAAGCTTGAGCTCCTCTCCGTCCTTTAATTTGAACATCTGCCTGGGTTTTGAAACACCCAGAAGCACATCGACCGCCTCCTTGATCTTTCCCTTGAGATCATTGAGGTCTCTGCCCTGAATGCTTATCCTTTCGCCGACGGTTTTTGTAGTAACATTTATAGTGTTTATAGAAAAAATATATTCATCTCCAAGCTTTGTAACTTTGCCTGAAATAAGGGTCTCGACCGAGAGCTTTTTCTGCACCTCGACAAGACATTCATCGCTCCCTTCACAGCTCATTTCGCTTTTAAGCTGGGCCGTTTTTACTACATTCTGCATTTCAGCGCTTGTAACTACCGAAGTATTCTCCCTTTTTCCGATATCAAGGACGAGGGCCTCTTCAAGCGATTTTGCAAGGTTTGCTTCGACTCCGGCCGCTTCGACCTTATCAACCAGAAGCTTTTTTGTTTTGCTCTGCGCAGACTGCTCCTCGCCGGCAGCGTGGAAAAGAAAGAACATTACTGCAAATGCGGCAATTATTTTTTTCATTTTACCTCCAGCGTTTTTCTTATAACTTCCTCGATCTTTTTAAGGTCATGCGACTGCTCACCCTGGAATTTTTCAATTATGGTCCCTTCTGAATTAATGATCATGAGACACGGCAGAACAGCTTTCGATCCAAGATAAAGAAGTTGATTACGGTTTGTGAACCTGTCAAAAAGGACAGGATATTTGACGCCTTTTTCTTTAATTATTTTAAGACTTTCTGCAAAAGTGGCATCGAATTTCTCGGCATCGGTCCTGAAATTGACGCTCAGAACCATCAGCCCTTTGTCTTTGTATTTGTCATAAAGCCCCTGAAGCACAGGCATTTCGGCGATGCACGGTGCGCACCAATTGGCAAAAAAGTTAAGAACAAGCAGTTTTTTCGGGTCCTTGGAATCTTTTTTACCCACAAAGTCAGCAAGCCACACAAGACCTGACAGCTTCCCTTTTTCAATATCGGCAGCTCTCATCCCGAAATCGGCCATTTTGTCGCCCTTTTTAAGTCCTTCAGCAGGCGCATCTTCCGGGAACATCATAAATGGAATTAGAATAAAAATAAGCAATAACAAGAGTTTACACTTTTTCATCTGTTTTTTCCTGACCCGGTTTCGGTTTTGAATAATCGACAGGTTTTATCTGCCACACATCAACTTCGGCATCATAACCTTTGAGCTCAACACTTCTTTTATATCCATCGGGTCTTATTCCGGCGGATCTGATCGTCTCTTCAGAAACAAGTATGCCCCCGATCTCCGATTTGCTTTCGAGACGGGCTGCAAAATTGACACCTCTGCCGATCGCTGAATATTCGATATGTCCCGCTCCGCCGAGGTTTCCCACGAAAACCGCATCCGTTGCTATACCGATCCTTATTTTCAGCTCTCTTCCTGTTATCTCCATCCATTCTTTCTGCATTTCAAAAACCTTTTTCTGCATTGACTGGGCACAGTCGATAGCTCTGAGCGCATGGTCGGGAAAAGGTTTCGGAGCCCCGAAAAGTATCATCAGACCGTCACCGTTGATCTTATCGACATATCCGTTATATTCGGCCGTTATCTTCATCATTTCATCAAGATACAGCCTCAGAGATTTCATGATCATATCGGCATTCAGTGAGTTCGACAGGCTGGTATATCCTGCTATGTCGCTGAAAAGTATGGTTATTTCCCTTCTTTCTGCGGAATTGCTCTGGAGCACTTTACCGCCTGTCTCTTTAAGCCAGTCGAGGATCTCCGGAGATACATAATTATCAAAAGCGTTTGAAAGCACCTGATTGAAAAGGAAATATTTCCATCCGATGTAGGAGGCGACCGCAAGTGTTGCAAGGAAAACAGGAACCATGAATCCCATCGGCTGGAAGAACTGGAACCCTGTCCTGAAAAGTGCAAAGCTCACAATGAAGCCTGCAAACACTGAACTTACTGAAATAATTAGATAATACCTTGCCTTTTCAACAAATATAAGCATCGGTAAAAGCAGCATAAAGGTTATGAGAAGCGGCAGCCATGCCGGAACGGTCCTTATCTTAATTCCGTTTAAAAGAGCCTCCGCCCTGTTAACATGAAGAAAAACAAGAGGTTCCACTTTTCCGGAAGGTGTCGGCCCCACATCTTTTAGAGTCTCATCGGTAGCGCCAACAAAGACATATTTATCTTTTATCCTTTTTTCAAGGGCCAGCATTTTCTCTTCACTTTCAGAAGCCTGAATGACATCTATCATTGATATCACATCGAACTCCTCAGAAGATCTGAAGTAAGGAATTATCTGTTCTTCGCAATCGTAAGTTCCCGGTTTTATTCCGGTAACTGCGCTTGCAAGGTCCTGAACGCATCCGTCAAAAAGCTTTATGCAGCCGATCATTGTCCTGTTGACACGGTCGATCTTTGAAGGAATTACATGGACATGGGCGATTGCAGGATTGAATTTAGCAACTCCCGGCACCAGTTTTTCAAGGAAGCTGAATTGACCTCTTGAGCTGTCCGGACCGTCTTCGCAAGGGCACTCGATCCTGGCTTCCGGCGGTGTGGCTGGATAATATTTTACATTTGCAGGGTCGTTCCTGAAATCGCGGTTCACGAAACTGCCGAAAATAGCCCCTGTCTGAAAACCGACCTCACCGAGAAGCTCTTCGGATTCGACCATTCTTTTTATCGCTTCAGGATCTTTCTCCTCTTTGCGGTCGGTGAAGAAAAGATCGAAGCCTATCTTTTTCGCCTTCGCTTCGTGCAGAACGGAGACCATCGCGGCAAATATTGATTTGTCGATCGGAAAACCAAGCAGGGAATATGTGTACTGGTCTGCGGCCACCACTACAGACTGAGGCGGTGTCGCAGGTTGTTCTGAGATCATCAGAAGATCAAGAAAAGAGTAATCGAGCTTTTTTATCGCCGGAGCGAATGTCAATGCTGTGCCGATAGCAAAAACAGCAGTGAACAGGGCAAGTTTTACCCACGGAGAACTTTTCATTTCTTGATCTTGTTCCAAAAGAACATTTCAGCTGTAACAGATGCTTCCGTTTTTGCTTCGCTGGCTTTTCTTCCGCCGACATGGGATGTTTTTATCTCTTTTGAGCTGTTCTTTGCTTCATCGCTTTTTGTCTTTTCCCTTGCCTGTTTGAGTATTTCGGATATTTTTTTCTTGGTTTCGGATTCTTTTGAAGCCTCATCGCCCATTCCGAGTCCGCCGTTATCCGAAAGCATGCTGATAACATTTGCAGGAAGCATCGAGACGGCTTCGCTGTAATTATTTTTTGTCATATTAGCGTCGATCGTCTGCATATCGCTCCTTTCAAGAGCATCGTACATTGACATGACCGTCATGTTATAACAGCTTTCGACAACTCCGCCGCTGCAGAGGTTGGCCGCTTCGGTTATCGCCTTTTCCCTGTCACCGGTAAGCCAGTAGACTACGCTTTTTGCAAGGGGCTCCTTTGAAAGTGTGTCAGGTTTAATGTCGGGATTCTTTGATTCCACTTTGCTTTTATATATCTGTTCGGCCCATGAAGGAGCTTTTTCGCTGTAGGCGGTCCTGATCTCGGAAAGAAGGTTCTGTATCTGGTCCATTTTAGGTTCAACGAGCGATACGCCTGCTTTATCACCCGGGATCGAGGTAACAGGATAGTTCTTCCATGCTTCCCTGGTCCTGAACGAATTGACTTCCTTTCCGGATTTCTTAATTATTTCAGCAGCTTTTAGCCATGACTGAGCGAAAGTCGAGCCGATCGCAGTAGCTTCAACCGGAATGAAAAGAGCACCGTCAACCTCAATGAAAAGTGATGACGGAAGATTGAAAATTACATTTCCGCCGGCTAAAGATCCGCTTTCAACGCCCAGAAATACATGTCCGGGAGTGGTGATTATTACTGTCGCAAGCCCGACTGATTCAAAAAGGGAAGCAAGAAGTACAGTAAGGTCGTCACAGTCGCCGGCCGCTCTTGAAAGAGTTTCCGCCGGGAACTGAACTGTGTCGATATTTGAATCAAAACTGGTACTTACGGGATCGCTGACATATTTAAGCGGAGTGTGCCACAATGATGAATAGATAAGAGATGCGTTTGCAAGCTGTTTTGTGACAAGTCCGCCCGGAACGGTCTTTTTGACAGCCTGGGTCGCCATGTCTCTCACGACTTTATTTGCCGGATCTACAAAAGATGCTATCGTCATCGGGTTTGACCAGTCGATCGTGTTCTTTGAATGAACTACAAGCGGAGCATAAGCGTCTTTTCTGCCGTAAGTTTCGCCGACAGTGTAAGTGATGTTGGCCGCAAGCTGTGCGTATTCGTTCTTTCCTTCAGGGATCGTGTCAAGTTTGACTGTTGCAACGGCGCTTCCTTTCGGAGCGATATCGTCGACCTTGGCAGTTCCTACTACTTTATCGTTCATCTTGAAAGCTATCTCGACATTCTTAAGAGTCGAATCTGATATGTTTTTAAGTGTTATTGTGCCGATCCCTTTGCTTCTGTAATAAGGAATAAGTGACGGGAATATCTGGCCGACCTCGAATTTTTCAACTGTAAGCTTAAGCGATCCCGCGGCGCTTGCAGCATCGTTACCGAGGTTGAGCGATTTTCTGAACTCCGGTTTTGTTACAGACATTCTATATGTTTTATCAAGCTCTCTGACAGCCGCATCCATTGCTTCAAACGGGTCTCCTGCCGTTCCTTTCACAACAGCGAGTTTTTTATTTCCTTCGACCATTACAAGTTCTATGACGGAAAGCCAGTCGCTGTCCTTTTCAACAACTTCCGCAAAGACTGCAAGCAGAGCGCCTTCCTTTTTTGCTTCGGCAAGAGCTGAATCTCTGTTCCCTTTGAGGAGTGACGATCCTTTTATGTCAAAATATTCAAGGTTCATGAGGTAGCCTGTGAGAATGTCCGGTCCTTTTGAAGAGATAAGTTCGGCCATTGTCTTTTTCTGTCCGCTCTGAGGAACTGAAATGAATGCGGAAATGCCTCTTGAATACGCCTGTCCAAAATCAAATTCAGCATGTATGACCCTTCCTGCCTCATAATTGACGCGGAGGCTCAGTTTGTCCGAAGTGTCAATGGCCTCGCGGAGTTTTGCATAATTTTCAGCACCTTCACCGCTTACCGTTATTTTTGAAATGTCCTTTTTGAACATCACGACACCGGCATCTTTAACTCCTGCCACACCTTTGAGCAGCGCGGCAATTTCATCAACTTTCGTTTTCTGTGCAATGCCTGTGATCATGAGGTCCATGTTCCATCTGCCTTCGTTCGACCAGTTTTTGGCCCACTGTTCGACGCTTGCATCGGCATTTTTTGACATGTTCTTTTTCACGACAGTGTTTATCGCCGCAAGTACATTAAGCCCTGTAGCCGTGTAGTTTTTTGAATCTGAGAATATGACATCGCCTGAATCTACGCGGATGACTTTTGTATTGATAACGCAGAACCAGCTTTTTATGTTGCTTCCCATGATGGAATCGGAATTCTTATCGCACGCCATCTGGAGAGAAACGAGAGCGTCGGCATTGAGCACGGAAAGTTCCGCAGGCACTTTTCCTGAAGCGACGAGGTCTGAAAATGCCGCTTTCTGAGCCTTGAGAGCGGTGTCAAGCTCGACGATCCTCATATTCTTTCCAGTGAGGATGTTTGATATCTCAGTTTCTATTGAAGCTGAATCGTATGGCTGACCGTCAACAGTTGATTTCGGCAGAACAACAACCCTCAGATCGAGAGCTGAAATTGCAAAAAATGATAGAAAAACAACTGTCGAAACCAGCACTGAAAAAAAACTTCTCATAAGACCTCCATCTCCAAACATGTAAACAAATAGGGGCTTATTCTATACATTAACAAAATAAAAGACAAATTTTTAGGAAACAATCAGTGTTTTCATGCGAATAAAAAAGTTTTAATATTTCAACTTTTTCTTTGACTCTGGAAATTAAATTGTCAGTGTTTTTTTGTAAAGACTTTTTGAAGAAAACATCAAAAATATGGCAGTAAAAACAGCCAGTTTTAAATTTATTCGGAAAGAATGTGAAGTTTTTTCGTTATATTTCTTGAATGAATTGAAAGTTGAATTTGAAAATGAAGTGAGAAAAAGAGGGAGGAAATAAATTGAGTAATAACAGCAACAACAATATTCCAAAAGAGCCTGATTTTTCATGGCTTTTTAAAAACAAAACTCGCCCTTCAGAACTCAAAAAAGGGCAACTTTGGACAATTTTTGGTCCTGTAAGAGAAGAAAATTTTTCTGATTCGGGGCAAGTCTTGGTAATAACGGACATCAAGGAAAATTTTGTTTTTGTTATTCCTGTTCATGCAACTGAAAGCACAAAAACGATACTTGATCCGGTTATTCTTGAAAAAATGCACACCGCCTTTCCATCTCCGCTGGTTGCAGTAGTTCACATGGCAATGACCATTGGAAAGGAACCGTTTGAAACTGCTAAATACATTGGAGAAATCAAACCTGAAGGAATGGAAATAATAAAAAATCAATACGAAAAATATCTGAAAGCAATTGATGCGCTGGCATTTGTTCAAATAAAAGATGCCCACAACGAAGAACTGACAGATGAAGAAGAAAAAGAAGCAACTAAAGCAGGAATTTATAAACTCTGTCCAGTAAATGGCGACATAGATTCACTCATTGAATTCAATAATGAAATCAGTGACATTCTCCAACCGTGGCATGTACTTGCAATAGCTGAAAGTTTTGCTTTTGAAGAGGAAAAACAGGCAAGCGAAGTTCGGAGAAAAAAGGTTCGTATGAATAAGCTGATTTAAAACTTTATCTTAATCTATAGACTGATCTCTGGTAATATTGTCATACAAATATAAAGTCTAAAGCAGATAGTTTTGTTAATGATGTGTAGTGGTTGTGCTTTAGCTGTATTCATTTAATTATCAAAATAAATGCTTCGCCAATGGTGTCTAAAATTTAATGACTTTTCCTTTAGATATTATATTTTCCATCTGAGTCGAGTTTACAAATTTAACATCGAGGTTGAGAGCTTCAGAAATCAGGCTTAGACCTTCGGAAACATTTTCTCCATTTCTCATTGCCAAAAGCGTTTTCTCAAAACCGAGGCAAATTTCCGATTCTTTTGCTTCCAAATAGAGCGCCATTTGAGCTAAAGTTTCTCTCTGATATTTCTTTTCTTCTTCTATCAATTTTGAAGTAAGAGCTTTTACAGCTTCTAATCTTTCTTTTGACAATTGAGTCTGCTCAGCCATTTCATTCATTTGCGCAAATAATGATTGAGATGCCATCGAATAAACTATACCGCCAATTATGGAGCCTATCACGGTTCCAACACCAGGAGCAATAAAAGTGCCTGCAATGGCTCCAATGTTAGACCCTGTAAGAGCTGATGCAAGTTCAAAACCATCTTTCCCTGTTTTTTTAATAAACTCTTCTGATGAAATCTTTCCTGAAAACAAATCCATTGTATTTTTAGCCAGAATTATTCCGGTTTGAACAACAGCGGCTGGACCGCCTTTTTTCCCAAGACTTTTTAAGATTTGTTTGTTGGAAGATTTTAGTGCTCCACCAACTATTGTTGAAGATGCCTGCACAAAATAACTTGTTATTGCACCTTGTGTCGAATCAACAGCTACATCTAAAGCTGCATCTTCAATAGTTTTGTCTCCATTTATAAGTTTGCCAATATTTTTGACAGAGCTAACCGCTGCTGATGTTAATGCTCCTATTTTTGCTGATTCAATTCCAGATCGGTGTGCAATCTTTGCACAGTCTTTAAATGTGCTTTTTATCGGGTGCAATCGAGCTTCCATAGCATCACTTTTTGTAACATTGGAAGATTTTGTGCGTGATTTCAAATCGTTGATCTTATTAATTTCTTTTTGTTTGCTTTCTGCTTCTTGAATTTTCCCACTTTTTAAACAGTGCTCTTTTTGATTTTCGAGGGATTGTAGAAGATCGTTCCATCGATTAATTACATCTTTATATTGATCCGATGGAATATCTATTGATCCATTTTTATATTTTTCATAATATCTATTGTGATGAAGCTTGTCGTAATCTTCGATTTTGCTAAAAATTTTATATTGTGAGCCAACAAGATTCCCTTTTCCATCAAGAATCGGCTGACCATTTTTATCAACATTTA
Source organism: bacterium (assembly GCA_022703485.1). Lineage (GTDB taxonomy): Bacteria > UBP6 > UBA1177 > UBA1177 > UBA1177 > JAKLDO01. The sequence goes on along the minus strand of JAKLDO010000090.1, from coordinate 1,870 downwards.
TATGGTCAAATTCAGGATGATTTTTTAATCCCACATTATCGGTTCTTTCTATTCTATTCCCGTTGCCATTAATTGCTAAATCAGCATTAACTCTAGCTTTGTGTTTTACTTCCGCTGAAAATCCAGCTTGTTGGTTCAGATTTCTTTCTTGATCGTTAAGGTTAACTTTGAACTTTGAAATTTTTTCTAGTTCCGAAAACGATTTTATGTGTTCTGCTGTAGCTGTGGCAAAACGCTCCATCTCGGCTTGTATTGCAATGTTCACTTCACGGTTAAAATCTTTTTCTTTTTTTGTTTTGAAACCAAGCATTATTAATCTTTTTGATATGATAAAAGTAATTGTTTGTTGTTATTAATAAATTCGTCTGACTGCTTGATAATGTTTAAACTATCACTAATAAATGAGCCGTCTTCATCCATTATAGGCTTGTCTATTAAAGCTTTAAGCAGCATTGAGGTGTTTAAAGCATTTTCAAGAGAAATCGATTCAGATCGCAATAAAATTGGCTTGTGCAAAAATCGGTTTTTAACAAAATCAATAATTTTTGAGAAAACCGAACGAGTTTCAAGTCTTTCAAGTATTGGATCAAGCTGGTTGTTGAAGTGATTAGATATTTTGTCGACACCTGATATTGTTTCGTTAAAGGTTTTTGCGGCATTTTCAATTATTAATAATTCTTGAATAAGAGAATTAACCCTTTCTACAAGAAGATCTATTGTTGCTTGATATTCTTTTGCTTCATTAAGACGCTGTTTTCCGCTTTGAACTCCAAAAAACATGCCAATTATAGCCACAGGAGCCAAAGCTATTCCGCCGAGAACAAGTGTTCCTCCAACAACACCTGCTCCTCCAGAAGCAATGCTTCCCCCACCTAGCCATGCCAAAGTAGCATTTGTTGCCGCAACTCCAGACAAAGATGTGATAGCGGTTCCAGTTGATGCGGTACCAAACAATGATACGGCTGCAAGGGTTAGTCCTGCAGTAGCCGTTCCCGCAACCGCCATTTCTCCAGTAGCAATCGCAAGCTCTTTCATCGTGGTTTTGCGTTTTTGTATTTGAGCAATTTCAATAGAATAATTTCTGTTTTCAAGGGCAGTGCTTATTGAACGAATTGGAGAGATCTCTATTTTGTTTATTCTTGAGAATTTTTCTTGAAAAGTTACAAGTGTTTTATTAAAGGTGTTTATCTTGATTTCGCCTAATTTTTCTAATTGTTTTTGAGTTTTCACTCTTTGTTTTTCAAGTCTATTTTTTGCGTCTTCTTCTCTTTCTTTTGACTCATTTACAATGTTTTTGGCCTCTTTCTTATCCAAAGCTCCAAATGTAAGAAAATTTCCTACGCTTCTAAAAAACCCCATAATGGACACCTCTCAAGATATAAATTCATTAAATTTAAGCTGAAAATCTATAAAGGCTTTTACCATCAATTCGGCGGTTGAAACATCTTTGTCGGAGATATTGAAGGTTTTAGCCAAGTTTAAAATTAATTCTCTTTCCTTTTTGTCATAGTCTTTATCTGAAAGGGCGATTGCTATAGATTCTACTAAAAAAATCTTTCGAGATTTATTTGTTTTAAAAACTTCCGCAAAATCTGATATTTGGCATTGTTTGAAATCATTTCTTCCCAACATCATTTCTGCACAAATTGAATTTAAATAAGCTTCCTCATATGAATTAAAAACACCGTCCGCATCAATAAGAGCATATGCAAAACCTAAAAACATTTTCTTTTGTTCAAAATTTAGTTGCGATAAAAACATCTTTTTCTCCTAGTAAGAATAAATAAATATTACCTAACCCGTTCGATTTCAAAATAAAAAGAACAGAAAGTTAAGAAAAAACTTTAATAAAAACAACCTCTTTGGTATA
>JAKLDO010000009.1 GCA_022703485.1 bacterium | reverse complement strand
TGTCAGCGTGAACAGGGAGAAAGCAGCGAGATATCTTCTTAAAGCCTGTGATATGAATGCCGCAGTAGGCTGTTATCAGCTCGGGAAATTCTGGCTGGACGATAAACTTCCTCTGCTTAAGAACAAGAAAGCGGTCAAATATTTCTCAAAAGCCTGCAAACTGGGCGATCTGGAATCATGCAGACTGATAAATGCAGAAAGTGACGGGAAGCAGGGTCAATGAACAATGTTACTGTGGTAGATTTTGAGACCACCGGTCTTTATGCCGATTCAGGCGACAGAATAACAGAGATCGGGGCTATAAAACTTTGCGGTAACAGGATCTGCGGTGTTTTCAATACGCTGATCAATCCTGAAAGGGACATTCCTGAACACTCCATATCCATAACCGGGATCACAAATGAGATGGTTGCAGGCTCTCCGACGATAGCGCAGGCTCTTCCGCTTTTCGTGGAATTTGCAGGTGATGATGTTCTCGTAATGCATAATGCCGCATTTGACGGATCTTTCCTCAAATATGAAATGAAACATCTCGGTCTGAAGAAAGAGTACGAGTATTTCTGCACTCTCAAGGCCGCAAGGAAGGATGTCAAATCCTCGAACTTCAAGCTTTCTACACTGAAGAACATACTTAATCTCAGAACTTTCGGAACAATGCACAGGGCGCTTGCCGACACTTTTGTTACAGCCCAGCTCTATCTGAAGCTTGAAAAGAATTTCGGGATAGATACGGTCTCAGTGATGGAAAAAGATATCGTGAGGCTTCTCGACCTTATGGAAAGTGATGATCTTTATGTTATTGACAGATAAAAAATAAAGGAGACAGCAATGATCTATGATGTGATTATCGTAGGTTCCGGTCCTGCGGGAATGACAGCAGGCATCTACACTTCCAGAGCACTTCTGAAGACGGTCATAATTGAAAAGGCTGTTGCAGGAGGTCTCATGACACTGACCGATAAGCTTGATAACTGGCCTGGGAATCCGTCGATATCAGGTGGCGATCTGGCAGAGAACATGCTGAAGCAGGCCGTTGATTTCGGATGCGAGTTCAGAATGGGTGATGTTACAAAAGTTGATAAGCTCAGCGACGGGAACTTCTCGGTGGAACTTCTTGATGAAAAAGCTCCGCTTATTTCAAAAACAGTCATATTCGCGGCCGGTTCCACGCCGAGAAAGGCAGGGATCGAAGGCGAGGATGAATTCTCGGGAAGAGGTGTCAGCTACTGCGCTGTCTGCGATGCGGCATTTTACAGAAATCTGAAAGTGGCTGTGCTCGGCGGGGGTGACAGTGCATTGAAAGAGGCGCTCTATCTGACAAAGTTCGCTTCTGAAGTGACGATAATCCACCGCAGAAAGGAATTCAGGGCCGAGAAGATAATCCAGGAAGAGGTGAGAAAGCATCCGAAGATAAAACTGGTGCTTGATTCAGTCGCTGAAAAGATAACAGGGAATGATTTTGTTGAAAAGATAATTGTGAAGAATGTGATAACAGGAGAGTTTTCAGAGGTTGCGGCTGACGGTGTTTTCATATTTTTAGGCTATATTCCCAAGGTGGATCCTGTAAAGCACATTGTTGAACTCACTCCCGACGGCAGGATAAACGCAGATACCCACATGAGGACCAATGTCGAAGGGCTGTTCGCGGCAGGCGACATAATCAACAAGCTTGTAAATCAGGTCGCAACTGCGGTCGGCGACGGTGCAACTGCGGCGACAGCTGTCGAGCACTATATTTCAACGCATCACAAATAGGAGATGCCGTGTCATATCTGATAGATCCTAACCTTGAAAAAATAAAAAAGTTCGTTGAATTCGCCTCGGACAGAGATGTCTCAAACAGGGAGCTTATTCTTGAAATGATGCGGGAAATTCCTGAACCGGATTCTGTCAGGGATCTCAGGCACGGTCCTTTTCAGTCAGAGGAAGAAGCTGTAAGCGCCATGATAGAGGCCGGAAAGGCGATCTCAGAGATGAATTTCGTGACGGCGGTGTTCGGCAATCTTTCAGTCAGATTGAACGATGTAATTTATATAACGGCGACAGGCGCAAAACTAACAGATCTTGCAGGCTCGATAGTCAAATGCCGTCTTGACGGGGAAACGCTTAACGGACTTACACCTTCAAGCGAAATGCCTGCACATCTGAAGATACTTAACGGAACTTCATCGGCTGTCGTGCTTCATGCCCATCCTTTTTTTACAGTCGCATATTCGATGATAAAAGGTTTGAACAATACAGTTTTCGGCGTTCCTGTTGTCGGAGGCGACATCGGAGGAGGGGAGACAGGACTTGTGCACACAGTCCCGCCGGTACTTAAAGATTTCAACATCACAGTCGTCCACGGCCACGGAGTCTTTGCAGTCGATTCATTTGATTTCAACAGCCCGCTCACATCAGTCTTCAAACTCGAAAAACTGTGCAGAAATAAGTTCGTAGCGGAGTATCTGAGTTAGATCAAGGAGAGAAGATATGAAAAAACTGTTAAATATTATGATAATCCTGCTGTTTATGCTTCTAAGTTCGTGTGTGCCTGAAGATGAAACAGAAACAGACGGGGATATAACAGATGACGGTGATCCAAATGAAGTTGTAACATTTCCTGACCCCGGTTTGGAGAAGTGCGTAAGAAAAGCAATTGTAAAACCGGAGGGGGATATTTTATTAGAAGATTTAAAATATGTATATTCTCTAAAATATTGTGAAGGTTTTGAAATTAGAGATCTCACAGGAATCGAGAAAATCACCGTTCTGCAATCTTTTCAGGCGAGCAATAACAAAATCAAAGATTTAACACCGCTGTCAAAGTGCGTTAATTTGACAGATTTGGATTTAAGTGACAACGAAATAGAGGATGCGTCACCCTTGGAAAATTTAGTTAATATCACGAGATTGAATGTATACAATAATTCAATATCTGATATTAGCTATGTTAAGAATATGGTGAACTTAAATTCGTTTTATACAGGAGGAAACCCGATTAAAGATATTTCACCTATAGCAAATCTCACCAATTTAGAATCCTTTTCTTGTGCAGAAGCACAGATTAGTAATTTGCCCGAATTTTCCAATCTTAAAAAATTGGAAAATTTCCGTGTTCAAGAAAACAAAATTATATCAATTAAATCAATAAAATCGCTTTTAAATCTTAAATTGATTGATGTTTCCGAAAACTGTATAACCGATTTTTCCCCTATTGATTATCTAAAGGAAAACGGGATGCTGACATCTGTTCAGGGTGATTCAGCTAGTGATCAGGATTACGGAAAGTGTGAATAGAGCTACCCTGAATAATCGGTACCTTTTTCCCAGACCTCAAACTCACTCAGATCTGTTTCGCTATCCCATGAAATACCGTATCCGCCGGGATCTACACTGACATTTTTGAAAATAGCTTTATTTTTCAATTTGTTAAATACCGGATTTTCCTTAAACAGTCTGGAACAGTCATATTTCTTTTTTGTTCCATCCATAAATGTGATAATCAGAATGTATTCAGAGAGAACCTTTACTTCTTTTATTTTATGCATTGACTCACCTTAAAATCTCACAATTTCCGGCATGAATGTTCTCCAACTCAAAAAAAACAGTAACTATATGAATATACTATCATTCTTAAAATTATCAACCAAAATTCTGTTTTGTTACTGAATTTAGCTTGATCAGGATTACGGAAAGTGCGATGAATAAGAATATCTTCAAAAATATTCAGATCACATTCGTGAGGTGTCTGTCCTTATCGTGGATGAACAGTTTTTCGCGGTAGCTGTTCTTGATTATGTGATATTCGCCTTCAACTGTCTCGAAAAGTTTCAGGACTCCGCCTTTTTCAGTCAGATGCTCGAAGGTCATGGTCTTTTCCATTTCACATGACGCAATCACGGTCAGTGAGCTTTTCATCGCTGTAAAGTCGGAAAGTTTCTCGAACTGTGCGGTATAGATGTGTACCGGAGCGGTCCTGAGCACTTTTTCGACATTTTTTATGAGCTCTCTTTCCACAAGACGCATCGAAATGAAAGATATCCCTGTCCCGGCGAAAATGACATTGAGCTTTGACAGTATTTCAACAGGTTTTATCTCGTTAGTCAGCCACAGAGTGCCGTATTCCTCCTCGACTTCAACACCGACAGGTGCCGGGAATGCAAGATTGAATCTCGGCATCGGGTGGAATCCGTCAGAATAAAGTATCTGTATGCCAGTCATCGCCATACCGCGAAGAAGGAACGAAACAAGGTCGAGATGTCCGATGGAAATGGCCTTTCCTTTTTTGGAAATTGAAAAAACATAAGGATATGAGTTTCCTCTGGTCGTGTTATCTTTTTCCGGAGGAAGTACTGTGTTTTTTATCTTTCCAGTGTTCTTTGAAGGTTTTATCAGTTCATTGCACGCTCCGCAACCTGCACAGTCACCATTGATACAGTCAGGCGTCTCCTCAAGCATGTAGGCTTTTTCTCTTTCTTTCAAAAGGAATCTGCGGTCGATACGGAGATCTATGTGTTCATACGGAAGAAGTCTGTCAAGCGGTTTCTCCTCAAAAAGGGAGTTGAAATCCACTCCTGCGTTTTCCATCCCTTTTTTCCACAGAGCCATGTCAAAACCGTGATCATCCGTCTGAAGAGTCTGCATATTTGTACCGACGAATTCTACAACTTTGCAAAACTCCCTTCCGCCTCTGCTCATACAGCCTTCAACGGTGCTTATCTCCTGACTGTGCCAGTTGAGCTTAAGGTTGTTTATGTGCCGCAGACCGTCGAGAATTATTTTCTGTTTAGCCTTTATCTCTTCGGGAGAGCACATCTTCTCCCACTGGAAAGGGGTGAACGGCTGAGGTATGAATGTCGAGAAACTTGCTGTAACACCGGCTCTTTTGCCGTAACTCCGGACTATTCTGCAGATGTCTTTTACCAGATTCACGGTCTCAACGATGTCTTCGTCAGTTTCAAGCGGAAGTCCGAGCATGAAGTAAAGTTTCACATTCTGCCAGCCGTTGTCGAATATCTTTCTGACCGCATCAAGAAGGTCGGCAGTTGTGTTTCCCTTGTTTATGACCTTACGCAGTTTCTCACTTCCCGATTCAGGAGCAAGCGTGAAACCTCCTTTTCTCCCTTTTCTTATAGCTTTTATCAAGCCGGCAGTGAGCGTTTCGGTCCTCAGGCTCGGAAGTGATATGGATATTCCGCGACTGTAGCGGTTGTAAGACTCAACGATTATCTGTTCGATCTCAGAGTGGTCGGCTGCTGATAGAGACAGAAATCCTGCTTCATCATAACCTGAAGATTTAACGACACGGTCCATTATAGAGCATACATTTTCAGCGCTTCTTTCACGGTGAGGTCTGTAGAACATCCCAGCCATGCAGAATCTGCAGCCTCTTGTGCATCCCCTCATTATTTCTGTGGTGAACCTGTCATGTATCGTTCTCATGGCGAATATCGGAGCATCGAATGTCACATCTTGGTCTGAATTAAGGTCATCGAGGACAGCACGGGTGATCTTGGCACCGGTCACTGACCCGTCAGAAGAAATTTCAGCAAGTTCAGGTCCATGGAGCGAAGGAACATACATTCCCTGTATCTTTGACAGTTCCTCCATCCGGCGGCTCTTTTTGATGTTTTTCCCGAGTGCATCCATGACAGCTCCGGAAGCAGGTTCGAACTCCCCGATGAACGCGGCATCGATGAATTCGCTCACAGGTTCAGGGTTGCACATCACAGGTCCGCCCGCAATGATAAGCGGAAAACGGCCTTTTTCTCTCTGCCCCGGCGTAAAAGGTATCCCTGCAAGCTTCAGTATTCTGATGAATGCCGGATACTGCAACTGGTACTGAAAAGATACGCATATCAGGTCAAAATCCCTGAAATCAATATTGTGCATCATTGAAAGAACGGCTTTTTCCTTTTCAAGAACCTTTTCAAAATCCGCTGAAGGGGAGAATCCGAAATCTACAGTGAAACCTCTTCGGTGAAAAAGTGAGTACAGTATCTTTATCCCTGTGTGGCTGTGAGCGACTTCAAAAAGATCGGGAAAAAGAATGAGAACTTTGGGTTTTGCAGGGTCGGGTTTTATATCAGATGTGTCTATGAACGGGGCGAAATATCTTCCCGGCCGCTCTATTTTTCTGATGACTGATGTCGTTATTTCCAAAGGAATACCTCTAGTGAGAGAATAAGGTTGAAATAAAAAGTGTCTGAAAGAACAAAATATTTTCCTGCTGCCGGAGCAAGGAACAGATTGAAAGATTCGTGAGGCGAAACATAAGCTCCCAGCTGAAGTTCAATGGCAACAAGAGGGTCTTCCCCCGGTGATGCCGAAACGATAGTATGAAAAATGCCTTTGAAGCCCGATATTTCAGGTCCGGCTGTGAGCGAAAGATCGAGATATCCGCCAAGAAAAACAGAGTCAAGCTCTCTGTTCGTTAGAAATATCATGTTCGTTCTTACGGTTCCGGCAGCCATTTTTGCATCAAGCCATTGAAAATCGATCCCGAAGCTGAGTCCCGGTTCCTGAAAACGGTTTACCATCAATCCGAAATTGATATTGATGTACTGGACGACCGGAGCATTATAAAGGAATTCCGATTTTTCAAGCGATACTTCAGAAGTTATAGAAGGTATCTTGTTCCCTGCGATCCTGCCTTCGACAAGTCCGTACATGTTCAGCGAAACTGAAAGTATGACGGCTGCGGTTATAGCTTTAATCATTCATCACCTCGGCATATATCCTGTCGATGAGCCGGTCAAAGAACTTCGCATTGCTAAGCGGCGTGGAGCATTCAAGTATCAGGAATTCACCTTCCTTCGCAAGTGTGGAGATAATGCCCATGTTGTCATAGCTTTCCACCGTGTAGTGAAAATAAATGTTCTTTTTCGCAGGGAGTTTTATAAGTCTGTGCCAGCTCATTTCTGCACTCTCCTCAAAATGGAGTAGGGGACGAAGGCATCTTCGAGCAGGATGAATTTTGAGTGGTTCGCCACTGTATCTTTCGTGCCGTCGGAAAAAGTCAGGATATCAGGAAGCCTGTATTCACGGGTATGTCCGTCAGGTGAAAGCACTTCCACGGTCTCGCCGGCAAAAGTCTGGTTCCTTATCTGAGCGACAGTATATCCGTCCTTTTTCTCAGTGGTTATATCAGCAAGGAACTCAGCCTCTGAATTCGAGCCGTCACCGTCTATCTGGTAATCATCAGGAGTGATGTTCCCTTTCATGAAACCAGTGCTGTACCCGCGGTTCTTTATTCTGTTAAGCAGACGCAATATCTCGGCTTTTTCAATGTTCTCTCCGCTCAGGACCCTTTTATAAAGCGAAGTTACGGAGGCGATATAGTGTATCGATTTCATTCTTCCTTCGAGCTTGAAAGAGTCTATTCCGGCATCTGCAAGCGGTCTCATATATTCAAAAAGAGCAAGTTCTTTCGGATTGAAAAGATATGTCCCTCTTTCGTCTTCACCTGCATTTATGAATACACCCGGTCTTTTCTCCTCCATCACTGAATAGTTCCATCTGCATGGATGAGTACATTCACCGCGGTTCGCTTTTCTACCTGTCAGCCAGTCGCTTATCGCGCACCTTCCAGAAAAGCTGAAACATACCGCACCGTGAATGAAAACCTCGATCTCTGCGCCTTTTTTTCTTTTTTCTGATATCTCGACTATACGGTCAAAAGAAAGTTCCCGTGCAAGGTTCACTCTTTTTGCACCGAGATCATGATATGCATTGACTGTCTGATATGAAACTGTATTCGCCTGAGTTGAAATATGGAGAGGTGTCCGTATCCCGCTTTTTTTCAGTTCGTGCAGAACACCCATGTCAGAAACGATGAAAGCATCAGCCTTGCATTCTTCAAGTTCACGGGCCGTTTTGACAAGCTCGTCATATTCTCCGGAATACGGATAGATGTTAAGTGTCACATACCCTTTTTTACCCTGTCTGTGGAGGTATTCAAGTCCTGATGCCGCATCATCGACAGTGAAGTTCCCTGCAAATGAACGGAGGGAGAATTTTGTTACGCCGAAATAGACCGCATCGGCACCGTAAGTCGCGGCAATTATGAGTTTTTCAGGATTTCCTGCAGGAGCGAGGAGTTCCGCCATTTTACCTGTCCAGATATATTTTCAACAGCTCGAGTCTGTTGTCACCGTCGTTGGGAACTTCATCGCGGTTAGTGATGTTGCCGCGGTATTCTTCCTGATATATTCCGACATAAGGAATGTAATAGTCGTTCTTCGAGCCTTTAGGAATGCGCACTTTTATCGGGTGTTTCACAATGTCACCCTTTTTCCAGAAGGTAGTAGGATATGTTCCCATGGCCATGTTCTCATCACCTTTTGTACGCATATCCTTCTTGTCTCCTTCAGTGTGCAGGAAGACATCGTAGTCCTTGCTTATGTTGTCGGCGAGAGCTTTGAAATAAAGGTCTATCGTAATGGTGCTGTTCTCCTTAGCCCACATTTTTCCGTCTCTGGAAATAAGTTCTCCGCTGACGGCCTTATAGCCTTCAAGCATGATCACATTATCAAAAAGAGCTCCTGTTCTGACCATGTCTGAGGGAAGAGATTCGACCTTGAAAGCCTTTGCTTTTGAGAAATCCCTTTCCTTGCCGGGTCCTATTACTTTCAGAAGCTGATTTCTCGAATCCTTGAATATGAGGACGGTCTTTTTGTTTATCCTTTTCATGAGCGCTTCAAATCTGTTCTTGTCCTGAGGACGCAGAATGACATACTGATCGCCGGGTTTATCATAGAACCTAAGCACTGAGGTCTCTTTATCGGTCTGAAGGAATGTCACATCGTTTTTCAGCCAGAAACCGACCGATTTTCTAAGCCATTTGTAATAATCTGCTATCGGAGCTCTTTCCGGGCTGTCTGCAAGATATGCATCGACATGCGGTTTGAGCGAATAGGCTCTTGATATAACAGGCAGGCACACGGCAAAGTAATATGTCATGAATACAGCGGCAATGGTGAAAAGCATGTGAAATCCGTATTTTCTCATGAACCTGCTGAATATCATTGAGAAAAGGACAATGCAGAAAATAGTGAAAACAGTTATTATCACCCATGTCCAGCTTGAGATCCTGTCAACACCCCTCGTATTGAAGAATGTCACGATGTTGAGCCATGTCACGCTCTTATTTCCGATGTCCCTGCCGATGGCGGCCACAAGAAGTATTGCGAGGACAGCTTCCATCTTTGTTGTAAGAGTCCATCTTTCCTGCCATATCCTGTCAATGTAAAAACCTATGAATATCGCGAGGAACGGAACGACGGGAGCGATATAGTGATAGAATTTAGTCCCTGAAAAGGAAAGAAAGAAGAACGGTCCTACCGCAAAACTCATTATAAGCAGTTTCTTGTGGTTCGATGCAAGCTCTTTTCCCTTTGCAAGATAATGGTATATTGCGGCCGGTATGAAAGCGCTCCACGGGAACATCGCATATCCGAGAATTCTTACATAAAGGGTATATAGATCGTTCGGTTTGTGAATTTCTCCGGCAACTCTCTTGAAATGGTGGAACCATATGAATATTTTAATGAATTCAAACCCTTCGCTGTACCACATATATCCCATCCACGGGAAAATGACAGCAGTGTAGACACCGAAACCGATCAGATGTTTTTTAAGATGCTTCCATGCAAAGAAATATGAAAAATTCCATGTGAAAATCAGGAAAATAACGAGTGCGGCACCGGGAAGTATGACCGAAAGAAGGCCCTTTGCTAGGAATCCCCAGCCCTCGAAGAAGTAGAAAAGGTAGAGATAAAGGTCTTTTCTGGGGATCTTCCAGATCTTTTCATCTTCCGGGATGTTTCCGAAATAGTATATCGCAAGGCAGAGAAGACCTATGGTGTTGAGCCCGATGAAAGGAAGATCGACCATGATCTGTCTTGAAAGCATGAAGTATTGAGGCGCCATCATGAGTATGAATGTCGATATCGCGGCAACCCTTCTTGTGAAAAGCCTTGTCAGGAGAATGTAGAATCCTGCAAGACTGCCGATCGAGAACAGCGCTATCGGAAGTCTTCCCGTGAATTCGGAGATATGGAACTTGTAAAGCGGCATCAGCATCCAGAAAAGGAGAGGCGGTTTGGACCAGAAACGGTTGGAGTTCTGATACCAGAGCTTGGCGAAAGAGCCGTTTGCAAGCGTTTCCCATGCGACATGGGAATAGTGGTTCTCCCACGGGTCTATCATGAAAAAGTTCCCGAGGAAAGGAATATACAGGATGGCGCTGATAACGGTTATCGCGATAAGCATGAACTTGTCGAGATTATTGAGCCTTCCGGTCCTGAGTTCATTCAATGTATTGATATCACTACCGATCTTCTTTTTAACAAAGCTAATCAAGTCGTTCTCCCGGTCAGTTGAATTCTAATAAACCAAATCTATGAGAAGTTAATGTCGGGCATAAAAAAGTCAAGAAAATAAGGGTTTTTACAAAGCTATAAGCAGGATGGTTTTTTTTTGAAAATTGACTTTTGGTCTCATTGCAGTCACAATCTTACAACTGAATTTCTTATGGAGCATATTTTGGAACTGAAAAAGAAGAATGAAAGAAAAGCGGGCGTTGTTCTGCATCCGACCTCACTGCCTGGACCGTGGGGGATAGGTGATATAGGTGCCGAAGCATTTAAATTCATTGACTTAATGGCAGATGCCGGTGTGAAAATATGGCAGATACTTCCTCTTACTCCGACCGGTTCTGACGGCTGTCCCTATAATTCTTTCAGCGCTTTCGCAGGAAACGAACTTATTATAGACATCACGGCATTGCAGAAGAAAGGCTTGATCCCTGAAAACATAAGACATCCCGGTTTTAATGACAAATCAGTTGATTATAAGTCTGTGATCCCGTTCAAACTGGAACTGATATACAAAGCGGCTCAGAATTTTTTCGGGTCCAGCCGCAGCAGAAGCGATTTTGAAAAATTCAGGGTTGCTAATAAGTGGTGGCTGGATGATTACGCATTATATAAAGCAATATCAGATAGTTGTGACAATGTTTCGTGGAAATTCTGGCCAGAGGGATTGAAGAAAAAGGAAAAAAAAGCGGTTGATAAGTTTGCAAAAGAACATCAATCAGAAATTCTGAGATACCAGTTCGGACAGTGGCTGTTCTTTTCTCAGTGGAAAGAGCTCAAAACATACGCCAATTCAAAAAATGTCGAGATACTCGGTGATATTCCGATATTTCTTTCATTTGACAGTGCGGATGTGTGGGCGAACCAGGAGATCTTCAAGATGGTTGACGGTGTGATGTCCGAGGTGTCAGGTGTTCCGCCGGATTATTTCAGTGCGGATGGCCAGCTCTGGGGAAATCCTCTTTATGACTGGGAAGTGCTTGCAAAGAGCGGTTTCAGGTGGTGGGTCGACAGGTTCCGGCACAATCTGACGATGTATGATATGATCAGACTTGACCATTTCAGGGGTTTCAGCGAGTACTGGGCAGTTCCGTCATCTGAAAACACTGCGAGGAACGGGGTATGGAAAAAGACTCCCGGCAGTGAACTTTTCACAGCGGTTTTTGACAGGCTCGGTGAATTTTCCGTTATTGCTGAAGACCTTGGAAATATTGATGAATCGGTCAAGGAACTTAAGAAAGAGTTCAATTTCCCCGGCATGAAGGTTCTCCATTTCGCTTTTTACGGCGGAACAGACCATGAATTCCTGCCGCATAACTTCACCGGTACCAATTGCGCTGTTTATACTGGAACACACGATAACGACACGACAGTAGGGTGGTACTGGAGTGCAACAGATGATACAAGAAGGTTTGTTAACCACTATCTCGACACGGATGGACATGAGATCAACTGGAAAATGATAAGGCTCGCCCTTTCATCGATCGCGGACAAGGCGTTCTTCCCTCTGCAGGATGTTCTTGGGTGGGGCAGTGACTGCCGGTTTAACATTCCGGGAACGACCGGTCCTCACAACTGGACATGGCGTTTCAGACACGGAGACCTCGCAAAAGCGCACATTGACAGACTGCGCGGGATCATTGTCGCATACAACAGGATGTAATTATAATTACGAGGTGAGAAATGAAAAAGCATGTTACCGTTATCGGAGCGGGTCCAGGAGGACTTACTGCGGCGATGCTGCTTTCGCACAGGGGGTTTGATGTCACGGTATTTGAAAAGGATGCCGAAGTGGGCGGAAGGAACAAGGAGATAAGGCTCGGTGAATATTCTTTTGATACCGGACCGACATTTCTAATGCTCAAGAATGTGCTGGATGAAGTTTTTCGTGAAGGTGGTGCTGACGGTGAAAAACTGCTCAAATTTACAAAGCTTCAGCCGATGTACAGACTTGTATATGATGAGAAAGACTCAATAGATCCCTCAAGCGACCACGAGTTCATGAAAAGTGAGATCGCGAGACTTTTTCCGGGCAGGGATATGTCTCTGGACGATTATTTTGAATATGAGAAGACAAGATTTGAAAAGATGTTCAACTGTCTTCAGAAACCTTACGGGTCTATAGCCGATTTCTTTTCAAAGCAGTTCATGAATGCCATTCCTCACTTTTCGCTCGGAAAATCGCTCATGGATGTGCTTACCGGATATTTCGGTGATGAGAAGCTGGCCCTGGCGTTCACATTTCAGGCGAAATATCTCGGAATGTCTCCGTGGGAATGCCCCGGAGCTTTTGCTTTGATATCATACATCGAACACGCTTACGGAATTTATCATGTTGAAGGCGGACTTTGCAAAATATCCCATGCAATGGCCGATGTCGCAGTGAAAAACGGAGCTAAACTCCATCTTTCAACACCTGTGAAAAAAGTCATCGTCGAAAATGGAAAAGCGACCGGTGTCGAGCTTGAGAACGGTGAAAAGGTTATGAGCGATGAAGTGGTCGTCAATGCCGATTTCGGATATGCGATGACAAACCTTTTTGATGAAGGTGTTTTGAAGAAGTACACTCCCGAAAAAGTAGGTTCAATGAAATATTCCTGTTCTATTTTCATGCTTTATCTCGGAGTTGACAAGGTTTATGACATGCCTCACCATGCGATCTATTTTGCTGATGACTATAAAAAGAATGTCGCCGACATTTTCGGCGGAAAACAGCTCAGCGATGATATGTCATTCTATGTAAGGAACACTGAATGCACCGATAAGACCAACGCTCCTGCGGGTCATAGTGCACTGTACATCCTCGTTCCTGTTACAAATCTCGAAGCTGACATCGACTGGGAGAAAGAAAAAGACAGATACACAGAGCTTCTTATAGACACAGTTATGAAAAAGACCGTCATGAAGGATCTGCGTGAGCACATCAAAGCTCAAAAAGTGATCACTCCTGCGGACTGGAAAGATGAATATAATGTCTATAACGGAGCCACATTCAATCTTGCCCACAACTATGGACAGATGCTTTATTTCAGGCCGCATAACGAGTTCGAAGAAGTTAAGAATGTCTATCTGACAGGCGGCGGAACGCACCCCGGAAGCGGACTTCCAACTATCTATGAATCAGGCAGGATCTCCGCCAACATGATCTGCAAAAAACACGGCGTGGAATTCGAATCCCACAATCCTTTCGTATAGATCACTCAAGAGCTTTAAGAATTACGAAGACAGGCTGACTTTTCAATATGTTATCGCCACTCACAAAGTTGATCCGTACCATTACTCCATATTCATCGTAAGCAGTTTCATGTTCATACTCATATTCACAGAAGCTGAATGCCATAACTGCTAAAAATGTAATTTCTGTGCTTTTCTGAACGCTGTAAAAAATTGTTTCATCCATTGAATCAATTCCATTTTCAGGAAATGCTGAGACGGTCTCAAATCCGGGCATTAAATTGTAATAATTTTCATAATACTGACATCCGTAATCTTTATCTGTTTTTAGCGTTATATTTTTTACGGTATAATCCTGTTCAGGAGTTATATCATCAATTCCTGATATCATGGAAAGTTTGATCATTTTATATGATCCTTCAACAATGTAGACATAAATTACTCCACTGGACGGTTCAGAGCTGTCAAGCGGATCTGTATTGATATATATTTCTGTTCCATCATCGGTTCCGTCTCCGTCAGTATCAAAGTTGAATGGATCTGTTCCGATCTCGACCTCTTCCCAATCAGAAAGTCCATCATTGTCGCTATCCTTATTTGAATAATCCGGAAAATCATAATCTGAATCTGATTCTTCATCAATATAAGGATATGCTTCTGAGTCTTCGACTTCTTCAATATCAACAATTTCCTCAAAATCTTCAAATTCATTCTGCTCTTCAACAAGGTTGATGTCTTCAGAATCAGCAATGTTGTCAGTATCTTCGTTTATACCGTCGTTATTTGTTTTTTTTGCTGAACTACAAGATGAAAAATAAATAAAAGTAATTGATAAGACTAGAAAAACGACAAATTTTTTCATAAAAGAGCCGAATATTAAAACTACTACTTATTTCCTGCGGGCGGAACGATCACTGTGACGAGTCTGCTGGAGAGATATGAGCCGTTGCCGAGAACTGTTACCTGAGCTTCAAAAACAAGCGGTTCTTCTGTATTGTTCTCGCAGAAATCATTGAAGAACTTAACATTGAAAAATACTTCGGTTCCCTGCTCGACAGACATGAATGTTGTATCTGTCTGGCTTGCAACACCATCAGACGGAACTGCTTTGACTGTTTTTGATGATTTTATGAACTCTGCCGCATTTGTTCCGTTGCAGTTCTCATCGCTCATCTTTCCGGTAGTTACATCCATGTCGATGAAAGTCGTAAGATCCACGATCGCTTCTCCGATCTGAGTCGGCATGCCGTTACCTTCGTTGTCAACAGTTCTGTAAATGAACGGTTCGCCGTTCTTATTGAGGGAGCCAGTGTATTCAGCCATTATCTGCATATCTGTAATAGGATCAGGGTGATCAGCCGGTTTTCCATCTGCCTGGAACTCGTGCCATGTGTCGATACCTATCACTTTAACACCGATCGCTCCCATCATCTGAAGAGCATCGTCGAAAGTCGGACCTACTCCAAGTCCCGGTCCAGTCTGCCATGAACAGTTAATAGCCGTTCCGCAATCAGCATGCTGACCATCTGTGATGTAAATATAAATAGGCATCGATTTTTTTCTGAAACATGCGTGTCCTATTGCACCTATACGCCCTGTACAATCGGCAGGAGGCAGATTTATCGGAGCAGTTATATTTACGCCGGCAAGCTGGGCTGTTCCAATAAAACCTTCAGGGTTCGCATTCCAGTAAAGAACAGGACTGTGAAGTTCAGAAATGCCCTGTGCAAGTCCTCCCTGTTCACCGAAATTATCCAGAGAGGTTTTGAGCTCTTCCGTATCCAGAGTCATTTTCTGACGCATGAAATCACCGGTGTTTGCAAAAGTTATCCTTGAAAGACCGAAAGCGGCGAACTCATCACCTGGGAACTCAGTTTTTATAGCGTCAATAATCTGTGTTTTGATATTGTCACGGACCTGATCTATTTCCGCGTACATACTTCCTGAAGCATCTATGACGAACATAACATCGATCGCTTCGATCTTTGTTGAGAAAGAAAGTTCTCTTTCAACATCAGTAGTACCGTTGTAGGGGAGAACAACATAGAAAATGCCGGCGGGAATTGTATCGGCATCATCAAGAGGGTCAGATCCGTAAACAGTTTCCGCAAGGTCATCGCTTCCATCCTTGTCGGTATCTTTATCATAAGGATCAGTGCCTATTTCGTGCTCTTTTTTATCTTTCAGGCCGTCGTTATCGCTGTCACGGTCAAGATAATCGGGTATTCCGTCTCCGTCAGTATCTTTGCAGGTTTCTCCGCCGCATTCTTCTGCATCCGGTATACCGTCAGCATCAGAATCGGAGTCAGCACAGTCAGGAACGCCGTCTGCGTCAGAATCAAGACATCCTTCAACACCGTTGGTTATGCCGTCACTGTCATCATCGTCACCGGCTTCTCCGCAAATGCAGGTCTCTGTATCACCGGAATCTGATGTATTACCTGAGTTTCCTGTGTCAGCAGTGTTTCCGGTGTTTCCTGTGTTCCCGGTATCTGAAGTATCACCGGTATCAGTAGTGTCGCCGGTGTCACCGGTATCGCCTGTGTTTCCTGTGTTTCCGGTATCACCTTCATCATTTACGCCGCATGAAAGGAATAGCAGAGACACAATGACAGACAGGAACAGAATCGATCTCATTTTCATTTTTTTGCCTCGTTTGATATGATAAAAAATCACAACACATGTCATTATAAAAAATTCCATACCAAAGAAAAGATTATTTATTATCACCTTCAGGCACAATAACTGTTACCAGCCTGCTTGAAAGGTAACTTCCATTTCCGAGCACTGTCACCTGTGCATTGTATTTCATGAATGTTTCTGTGTTATTGATGCAGAAATCATTATAGAACCTGACATCGAATGTAACATCTGTACCCTGTGTGACCGAGAAGAAAGTTGTATCATCCTGACCCGATACTCCTTCCGGCGGATCGGCAGATATAGTTTTTGATGACTTAACGAAATCTGCTGCACTCGCTCCATTACAGTTTTCGTCACTCATTTTTCCTGTTGTCACATCCATATCAATAAATGTGGTAAGATCGATTATCGCCTGTGCGATCTGGTCGCTCATTCCGCTTCCATCAGGTTTTGCTGTGTGGGAATTGAAGTTAAGACCGTTTTTATCAAGAGATCCGGTCATTTCAGCAAGAAGTGTGTACATTTCAACAGGATCCTCAGTCGGTTTTCCCTGATCGTCAAACCCTGAATCAATACCTATAAATTTGGTTCCTATGCCATTCATTGCGGCTATTGCCATTTCCATTGAGATCCTTGGAGATCCCTGATTGTACATACAGTTGGTGTAAGACGGAGGATTTGGATTATATTCAATGCAGTCATCGGCTCTTTCATCGCTGATCATTATGTAAATGGGCATAGATTTTTTTCTGAAGCATGCTCCGCCGATACTTCCAAGCTGACCTGTACAGTCAGCTTTAGCAACATTGTAAACAGCATCAGGAATAAGATTCTGATTGCATCCGTACATCGGAAGGCATGTTTTCATGCTTGCATTGTACGCCTCGCCTGTTGCAGCGAGGTACATTGCCTGAATATGACATTCATTAGCCTGATCACCGTTAAGATTATCGATGGAACTTTTTACAAGTTCGGCATCAAGAGTTATCGGCTGATAGACTGCATAAGGTTTATTCCAGCCAAGCATGACCAGTCCGTATGCTGCAAATCCCGGTGATGTGAAATGTTCAGCAATTGCATCGATAATTTTTGTTTTTGCTTCAGATTTAAGAATCTCGATCTCTTCCCCCATTGAACCTGAATCATCAAAAACTATCAGAACATCAATTGATTCAACTTTTGTTGAGAAAGTGAGAGTTCTTGTCACATCGTCAGGAGCGTTGTAGGGGAGAACGACATAGAAGATACCTGCAGGAATAGTGTCTGCATCACTGAGCGGGTCAGATCCGTAAGCTATTTCAGCAAGGTCGTCGCTTCCGTCACCGTCAGTATCCTTCTTGAGAGGGTCAGTTCCTATTTCCTTTTCTTTTTTATCTTTCAATCCGTCATTATCGCTGTCCCTGTCAAGATAGTCAGGTGTGCTGTCACTGTCTGTATCAATGCATGGATCAGCTCCGCCGCACTCGGCAGTATCAGTTATGCCGTCACCGTCCGCATCAGAGTCAAGGCAATTGGGAAGGCCGTCACCGTCAAGGTCTTCGCAGCCTTCTGTGCCGTTCTTTATCCCGTCACCGTCATCATCGTCAGTATCAGGCCCGCACTGACATACCGGTTCTGTATCCCCGCTGTCTTGATCTGCGGCAGTGTTCCCGGTATCTGATGAATCGGAGTCCTGTGCTGTATTTCCGGTATCACCTGTATTTCCGCTGTTCCCTGTGTTTCCGGTATCACCTGTATCACCGGAATTCCCGGAGTTGCCGGTATCAGCAGTATTTTCAGTCTCATCCTCGACCCCGCATGATACAAAAAATATCATCAGGAGCATAAAGAACGAAAATTTTTGAAAACATTTCATAATGATATCTCCATAAGTTATTTGCTGTCACCTTCAGGAACGATAACTGTCACAAGACGGCTTGAAAGGTAGCTGCCGTTGCCGAGTACTGTGACCTGTGCATTGTATTTGAGGAACGAGCCGGTGTTATTAATGCAGAAATCATTATAGAATCTGACATCAAATTTGACATCTGTTCCCTGTGTAACTGAGAAAAATGTCGTCTCATCCTGACCTGAAACGCCATCAGGCGGGATCGCTTCGATAGTTTTGGACGACTTTACAAAGTCTGCCGCCGGTTTTCCGTTGCATTCCTGTCCCGGATCGCTCATCTTTCCTGTAGTGACATCCATGTCTATCCATGTCGTGAGTGATATTATGGCATCGGCTATCTGATCGCTCATTCCTGTTCCGTCAGCATTGTTGGTGTGTGTGTTGAAAGATTTACCTGCTGAATCAAGTGATCCTGTCATCTGCGAGATGAACTCAAAACCTTCATCAGGAGCATCACCTTCGGAACAGTTGGTTTGATTGTCATCACATTCGAACTCAGAGTTGATGCCAATGAATTTTGCGCCGATACCGTTCATTGCCGCAACAGCTTCCTCCTTGCTCACTCCGACAGGCTGACCGTTAGCCCATGCGCAGTCATCCCACTTTGTAAGAAGACTTTCAGCAGGACATGTCTGAAGTTTTTCGTCCGTTATCATGATATAAATAGGCATTGATTTCTTTCTTGAACAGACTCCTCCGACACTTCCGAGTTTGTCTGTGCAGTCTGCCGCCGGCCAGTTGATAAATTCATCAGGAACATTCATTCCCATTATACTGCCGCATGTTCCATTCAGGCATGTCCTGAGAATGCTGTTGAAACCTTCTCCTGAAGCTGTCTGATATATCGTCTGTATCTGTATCTCATTTCCGCTTCCGTCGCAATCTGTTTCATCGACCTTCGATTTCACATAGTCCGTATCTGTCGTGACTTCGCTTCTTAAGCTGTAGGGAATTGCAAGAAACCCGTATGCCGTGAAATCGGGACTCGTAAACTGGGCATTTATTTTATCCACGATCTTTGTTTTGATCTCGCCTTTGAGATTGTCAAACTCATCCATCATGGACCCTGATGTGTCGAACATAATAACTACGTCAATAGCCTCTATCTTTGTCGAGAACGTGAGAGTTCTTGTTACATCGTCAGGAGCGTTGTAGGGGAGAACGACATAGAAGATACCTGCCGGAATGGTGTCTGCATCGCTGAGAGGATCAGAACCGTAGGCGATCTCAGCAAGGTCGTCGCTTCCGTCGCCGTCGGTGTCCTTTTTGAGAGGATCTGTTCCGGCCTCTTTTTCCTTTTTGTCGCTCAGTCCGTCGTTATCGCTGTCCCTGTCTTTATAATCGGGAAATGTGTCCCCGTCTGTGTCTGCACACGGATCGGTTCCTCCGCATTCAGTATTGTCAAGTATTCCGTCACCATCGGAATCGGTATCAAGGCAGTCAACAAGACTGTCACCGTCAGAATCATCGCACCCTTCTGTACCGTTCTTTATTCCGTCACCGTCAGCATCTTCACCGTCTGCTCCGCAGGCGCATTCAGAAACTGTGTCGCTGTCATCGCCTGTGTCTGAATTGTTGTCACCTGTATCGGAAGTGTCATCATTTGTTCCTGTATCAGAAGTATCGCCCGTGTTCCCCGTATCGGCAGTCTCTTCAGGATTGTCCTTTACACTACATGAAACAGCGGAAAAGGATATAATAAGTATAAGTAAGATGTTTTTCATGGAGATCTCCTTTATTTACTGTCACCTTCAGGCACGATAACTGTTACAAGGCGGTTGGAAAGGTAGCTTCCGTTGCCGAGGACCGTAACCTGTGCATTGAACTTCATGAAATTTCCGGTGTTATTGATGCAGAAATCATTATAGAATCTGACATCAAATGTGACATCGGTCCCCTGTGTAACAGAGAAGAATGTGGTATCATCCTGTCCTGAAACACCTTCCGGCGGATCTGCGGCGATGGTCTTGGATGATTTAACAAAGTCTGCAGCGCTTGTGCCATTACAGTTTTCATCGCTCATCTTACCTGTTGTGACATCCATGTCGATGAAAGTTGTGAGGTCGACGATCGCCTGTGCTATCTGATCGCTCATTCCGCTGCCGTTTGCATTGGCAGTATGAGAGTTAAAGTTCTTTCCGCTTGAGTCAAGAGAACCTGTCACCTGAGACATGATTTCATAATCGTCAGCACATTCATCAGTCTTTGTTCCGTTGTCGTCAAATCCTGAGTCGATTCCTATGAATTTCGCACCGATACCGTTCATTGCGGCTATCGCCATGTCGTAGGTTATTTTCTTTGCACCGGCATCGTACATGCATCCTGCCGAGTTGTTGTTGGGATCGAAATCTCTGCATTCCATAAAGGCTTCATCGCTGATCATTATATAGATAGGCATCGATTTCTTCCTGAAGCAGGCTCCGCCTATCGATCCAAGCTGTCCTGTGCATGTTTCTTTTTGGATATTGTACTGGGCCGGCGGCACCATGTTCTGGTTACATCCGCCAAATGAAGGCGGAAGACAGTTCTTGATAGTTGCGATGTACTCTTCTCCTGTGGCGGCAAGGTAAAGGGCCGGGATGGCATACTCATCGTTCTGGTCGCCATTAAGATTGTCTATTGCAGATTTTACGGCTTCTCCGTCAGTGGTTATGTATTGATATATTTTGTACGGTTTGTCCCAGCCGAACATCATCAGACCGAAAGCCGCGTAATCTGGGCTCTGGAACTGTGCTGCGATGGCATCTATGATCTTTGTCTTTGCTTCATCTTTGAGGTTGTCAGTCTCTTCGCTCATCGAACCTGAATCATCAAAAACTATAAGCACATCAATAGCTTCAATTTTTGTCGAAAAAGTGAGAGTTCTTGTTACATCGTCAGGAGCGTTGTAGGGGAGAACGACATAGAAGATACCTGCCGGGATCGTGTCTGCATCACTTAACGGGTCTGAACCGTAGGCTATTTCAGCAAGATCATCACTTCCGTCACCGTCGGTGTCCTTTTTAAGAGGATCGGTTCCGGCTTCTTTTTCTTTTTTATCGCTCAGACCGTCGTTATCACTGTCTCTGTCTTTATAATCAGGATATGTGTCGCCGTCAGTATCAATACACGGATCAGTTCCTCCGCACTCAGTATTGTCAAGAATACCGTCACCGTCCGAGTCGGTATCAAGACAGTCAACAAGGCTGTCGCCGTCGGAATCCTCGCACCCTTCTGTACCGTTCTTTATTCCGTCACCGTCAGCATCTTCACCATCTGCTCCGCAGGCACATTCAGAACCCGTGTCGCTGTCATCGCCTGTGTCTGAGCCTTCACCTGTATCGGAAGTGTCGCCAGTATCACCAGTGTTACCCGTGTCAGAGGTGTCTCCTGTATTTGCTGTGTCGCCGGTGTTGCCTGTGTCACCAGTGTCGGTGGTGTCATCACTGACTCCGCATGAAGCGGTGAAAAGCAGAAATAATACGGTAAAAGCTGTTAAAAAGGTTTTCATTTTCCCCTCCGGAATTATTTTTACTAAATTTGTTTCTCACAACACCGCTTTATTATATTTAAGTATATTTAAAATAAAAGATGTAAAAGCAAAAAAATTAAGAAATTATCGAAAGATCACTTATTGTCGCCTTCCGGAACAACTACATGCACCAGCCTGCTTGAAAGATAACTGCCGTTCCCGAGCACTGTGACATGGGCTTCGAATTCAAGCCACGAATCAGTTGAATTTATGCAGAAATCGTTATAGAACCTTACATCAAATGTGACATCTGTCCCCTGTGTGACAGAGAAGAATGTTGTTTCATCCTGTCCTGAAACACCTTCAGGCGGAATAGCTTCTATTGTCTTTGATGATTTCACAAAATCGGCCGCACTAGTGCCGTTGCAGTTCTTGTCGCTCATTTTTCCTGTCGTAACATCCATATCGATCCAGGTGGTCAGTGCGATGACGGCATCAGCTATCTGTCCGCCGATACCGGTTCCATT
The DNA here is from genome assembly GCA_022703485.1 of bacterium. Lineage (GTDB taxonomy): Bacteria > UBP6 > UBA1177 > UBA1177 > UBA1177 > JAKLDO01. Next base: position 31,317 of record JAKLDO010000009.1, on the reverse strand, counting down.
TGGATTCTCAGTATGATAAAGGAAAGGTTTGCCCGCAGAATCAAGACTTCCTGTGAGTTCGGCATAAAGTTTGAAATCATCTTCAGCATAATTAGTTGCCTTAGTTGTATTTTCTTCATCAAAGCCTGAATCGATACCAATGAATTTTGCACCGATGCCGTTCATTGCCGCTATCGCCTCTTCAGGATTGTGAGGCTCCGGATTAGCCCAGCTCCAGATGCACATCTGTCCCGCAGGAGCTTCGTTGGCAAGATAGCATGTAGTGAACTCTTCATCCGTTATGACTATGAATATCGGCATGGTCTTTTTCCTGAAACACGCTCCGCCGACGCTGCCGAGTTTTCCATTGCAGTCCTGTTTCGGAACATTTGCATCGACAGGGAGGAGCTGCTGAGCTCCGAATTTTGTGTAGTAGTGTCCCATAATGCCTTCGCCGGTAGCAGCCTGATAAAGGGCTTCTGTCGTAGTTTCGTTGTTCTCATCAGCGTCAAGGGCGTCAACTGCAGATTTTATTTCATCAGTTGAAAGTGTCATTGTCTGGTTCATGACATAAAGTGTGTCATATCCGAAACTTGCAAGTCCGTAAGCCGCAAATCCGGGAGATGTGAACTGTGCGGCAATTGCATCGATTATCTGTGTCTTGATCTCTCCGCGCAGATTATTTACTTCGTTGCTCATCGATGCGCTTCTGTCAAACACGATAAGAACATCGATAGCTTCTATCTTTGTCGAGAAAGTAAGGGTTCTAGTGACATCGTCCGGAGCCATGTAAGGAAGAACGACATAGAAAATACCAGCCGGAATGGTGTCTGCATCGCTCAGAGGATCTGATCCGTAAGCGATCTCGGCAAGATCGTCACTTCCGTCTCCGTCGGTGTCTTTATTATATGGATCTGTTCCGGTCTCTTTTTCTTTTTTATCAGGAAGACCGTCATTGTCGCTGTCTCTATCTTTATAATCAGGGTAGGTGTCTTCATCTGTGTCTTTACATGGATCGGTTCCGCCGCATTCAGTGTTATCAAGTAATCCGTCGCCGTCTGAATCGGTGTCAAGGCAGTCAGGAAGCTGGTCGCCGTCTGAATCATCGCATCCTTCAACACCGTTCTTTATTCCGTCCCCGTCATCATCAGCGTCGTCAGCTCCACAAGGGCATGTCGGTTCTGTGTTGCCTGTATTTGAAGTGTCTCCGGTATTCCCTGTGTTTCCGGTATTTGCTGTATCGCCGGTATCGGATGTGTCTCCTGTGTCACCTGTATCGCCGGTATCGGAGGTGTTCCCGGAATTTCCGGTATCTCCTGTGTCACCGGTGTTCCCGGTATTTCCGGTGTTTCCCGTGTTCCCCGTGTCAGATTCGTCTTCAACACCGCAGGAAACAAAGGACAGCAAAGCAAATAACAGTACAAACGAGATAACGATCCTTTTCATTATTGACCTCCAGTAAAATTTAACCCGCTCACAACACTCAAGTGTGAAGTTTAGCGAAGATTTATTGAAAATAAAGAGAAAAAAATAAAAAAATTAAGGTTTTACTTAGTAGTCGTTGATACTAATAGAAGGAGCTTTTCTACTCTCCGAAAGGGGTGTCGTCGCAGGCGTCGCCTGTTCCGTCATCGTCACTGTCAAGCTGAGATTTATTGAATATATCAGGACAGTTATCTATGCAGTCTGAGAAGCCGTCATTGTCTGAATCAGTATCTGCGATCCCGCATCCGCAGACGCCGGGTTCCGTTTTTGCAGGGTCGGCAGGACATGTTTCGCATACATTTCCTTTACCGTCGCTGTCCTCATCGAGCTGATCTGTGTTATTTTTATCGGGACAGTTGTCTGACCCGTTAAGTATTGTGTCTCCATCCCTGTCGTCATCACAAAGGTCGCCGAGTTCATCAGAATCAATGTTCTTCTGATCGGAATTTGCAATGTAGGGGCAGTTATCGTTGCCGTTAGCATCACCGTCTCCGTCGATATCGCTGTCGCAGATGTTGCCGATGCCGTCTGAATCAAGGTCAGCCTGATCTTCATTGAAATCGTCAGGACAGTTGTCAATGCAGTCCGGGATGTCATCAAAATCGGAATCGATCTCTTCAACGGAGCATCCGCAGATCCCTGCTTCTGTTTTTGCAGGGTCATAGGGACAGCCGTCTTCAGCATTCGGTGTTCCGTCTCCGTCGCTGTCATCGTTTACTGCATCTTTAACAAACCCGACCTCTTCCGAGCCCATGTCGAGAAGCGATATGTCAAAGTACGGGAATCCGTTCTCCTCGAACTGATATACTCTTATAATTCCGAGGAAATGTCCGTACTGCAAGTCGCCGGTTATCCATCTTATGTATGAATATCCGTCATTTTCGAGGTCTATCAGTGCAGGGAATGTCTGTGTGCTTATCGCCGCACGGAGAACAAGATTGCCGTAAGGGCTTGAGAAGCTTGTTGTGAAACAGTAATCAGATGGACAGCTGCTCATGTTCCTTGTCGCACTTTCAGAGGCTGTGAACTTTATTATGCTTCCTGATGCCTTGACATTTACATATCCGGTGTAGGAATCAGAATTCTGGTAATAATAAAGCCCTGAATAATCCTCAGCATCGAAATCGGGTTTTTCATCATCGTCCGGATAGATCACATCATCATCATTTTCAGGATCGACCGGAACCGCTGATTTGAATTTAAGATCGTTCCCGCTGATAGTCATTGCTGTAACGGAACTTCCGGATTTTGTGAAAGCTGTCTTTGTTATATCCCCGGTAAAATTTCCATAAAGCTCCTTGACCCTGTTCCATGTCGAGACATTGGTGCTTCCATCAAGCTCTACTGTAGTTGCAGATGTCAGTTCTGAAGCTGAAATGGTAAATACTATCTCGTCAAAATCATTAGTGAATTTTATTGTGACGATGCCGCTGTTCAATGACGGTTTTGAGGCTTTAAAGAATTTTATTTCATTTGTTCCGTCCATGGCTGTCATTTCAGCTGTAACGGTCGTGCCGTCAAATGCGTAAGTGAAATTAGTGCCTGTGAATTCAACGACCTCATCCTGATCCGGTATCTCGAAGTCGGCTGTTTCATCAGGTTTCTGGTTATCGAAGTCGGGTTGAGGTTCATCTTCATCCGGTGTATCGTCTCCACCCCATCCGTCGTCATCATCGTTAACGGTGTCATCGTTGACAATTATTTCATCGGGAATTGTATCTCCGTCAATTACGGTCTCGTCTGTTGTGTTCTGGGAATCTTTGTCTGTAACTTCATTGTCATAAGTGTTCTCGTTGTCTTTCGGGGTCTGTTTAATGGTGCATCCTGCGAATGCAAAGAGCACTGCAAGAATGATGATACCTGTTCTTTTCATTTGTATCTCCATAAAATTGTTTAAAAACAGCCAACTTTTCGACTTCATTCTACAAATAATGTAAAGTATGTCAAAAAGTCGTTTGACCTTTTTTTCAGTTGTGATAGAATTTCCAGTCAGTTGCAGTAAGTGTTCAAGCGGAGGAAAATATGAGAGATTTGAAATTGTTGATGGCTTTTTTTGTTATTATTGCTCTTTTTTCAGCATGCGACGGTTCAAAAAAGATCCATATAGGCAAAACAGTTGATGAAGACAGTGTTTCTGACAGCGATTCCGGCAACGATACCGATGAGGAGACCGGAGATACAGTTCAGGATGAGGATGGCACAGTGAACGATGACACTGTAAATGATTCAGGTGATACCGGTGATGATAATTCAAATCCTGACTCATCTGACACTGGTGACACTGCAAACGATGAAGTGACAGGCGATGATGATATTGTAATTCCGCCGGATTGTGAAAAGGATGAAGAGTGTTCCGTCCTCGATGGTGAATGCGTAAAAGGCGTGTGCAATGACGGGAAATGTGAAACAGAGAACAGGCCGCTCAACACCTTGTGTGATGATGAAGTTTTCTGTAACGGCGATGATGCCTGCAATGATAAAGGTGAGTGTATTTCGGGAAGTTCATATCCCTGCGGAGACAATTTCTGCTCTGAATCGGGCGGGGTCTGCTGTGAAGGCGGTTTTGCAGGCAGTGACTGTTCAATATGCGTAAGATTCGTTTCAACGGCTGTTTCAACGGTTTCTGACGGTCTTTCATGGAACACGGCATACAGCAGTGTTGCTGACGCTGTTGCTTCAGCGGGAAGCGCTGTTTCGTCCGGTGATGTCACAAATTGCGAAGTATGGATAGCTCAGGGGAACTATGCTGTCTCTGCAGTCATTCCGATGGTTTCAAATGTCTTCGTTAAAGGAGGGTTCACCGGCGTAAAGGATGCAAGAAGCGATGACGCGTCCCTGACTGTTCTTGACGGTTCAGCAGCTACTCTTGATAACATAGTTTCAGCTGCAAGTGTTTCAGGTGCGACCATCGACGGATTGAAAATTTACGGCAATGTGAATAACGGTTCGCAGGCTAATTACGGCGGCGGCATGTATGTTGAAGGTTCATCAGCCTTTACCGTAAATAATGTCATATTCGAATCCAATTCCGCTATCGGACAGACGACAGGTTCAGCCGGTTATGAAGCCAAAGGCGGTGCTCTGGCGGTGGTCGAATCGGATGTGACAATATCTAACTGCCGTTTCACCGGAAATAAAGTAGAGAACGGTTCCGATGACGGTATAGGCGACAGCAGTGCCGGTTCATTCGGCGGAGCTTTATATGTTTCAGCAGGCAATGTCACGGTGTTATATTGCACATTCGAGAGCAATCAGGCGACGCAGGTCGAGAACGGAAGCGCTTCAGGCGGAGCCGTTTTTGCGTATATGCCGGTCTCTCTTGCTTTCAATAATAATACTTTCAATGCAAATTACAGTGAGAACTGGGGCGGCGCAGTCAGGGTTGAAGGGGGGAATGTCACATTCTCAGGTAATGTCTTCAACGGCAACAGCGCCGGCAACAATGGCGGCGGAGTGGAGTTCAATAATGTTGCAAGTGCGGCTTTCTCAGGGAATGATTTTTCTTCCAATGTCGCAGGTACCGGAGGCGGAGTGCATGCATCTAATAAGACGAATGTGACTTTTGACGGAGATGTTTTCACTTCCAATGAGGCTACTGTGGTTGGTGCAGGGCTTTCAGTCGTCAACTCTACTGCGCAGGTTATAAATTCCAAGTTCAGTTCCAATAACTGCAAAGGCGGAACCGAGTGCCGCGGCGGAGCGATAGCGCTTGATGTCGATGCGACAGGGACCATTGTCAATTCACTTATCTACAAAAATAATGCCAAGAACTACGGCGGAGGGCTTTATACAAGGGACGGGTCTACTGCAAACCTTGTTTTTTCAACACTTGCAGACAACACGACCGGATCTTCATGCAGTAATACAGGTTCCGGCATACACAACTATGATTCAGGCACTGCAAATGTCATCGATTCGATAGTTCACGGAAACTCCCCGTGCAATCAGACCCAGAACAACACGAATTCAAAGACCAATGTGTCTTATTCATTATTTCAAGGCGGATATTCCGGTACAGGCAACATCAATGCAGACCCGGCGTTTGTCGACCGCGCTAATAATGACTACCACCTCAACACAGGTTCTCCCTGCATTGATACTGCTTACACTGATGCATCAAATCCTGTGACAGACCTTGATAAGAAAACAAGACCCTCAGGTGCCGGTTTCGACATGGGCTGTTACGAATATTAGATCGTCTCAAAAAGTAATATAAGATCTGAAATATCTGGCGGAGTCGGGAAAATGAGAAGAAATACAGTTGCTGTAATTGTGTTCCTGTGGGTTATTTCGGCCGGCGGTGCCCGGTTTGAGATAAACACGGCCGTTTTCAAACAGAGTTACAATTCTTCTGTGACTGCTGACAAGGCTGTGATAGATACAGATTATAAAAAAGTGTCGCTTTATCTTACAGTTGCCGGAAAGTGGCTGGACAAACTCGATGATCTTTCGCTTGAAATGCTCAACAGACATTATCTGGCGCTGATGGTGGAATCAAAGCTTGATCTAAAAGGTATATTCATTTATGTCAGAAAAAGCGCTTCAGAAGACTACAGATCAATACTTGAATATCTGCCTGATCTGCCGCCCGTTCCTGTGAAAGAAGGTGTAAAAACTGCAGTCAGAAGATCGCTCGTTCCTGAAAAGATCTACGGGAACATACAGGGCGGACTGAGCGGAAAGACAGTTTTTGTAAGTCCGGGTCACGGCTGGGTCTATGATACTGATTCTCTTACATGGGGAACTCAGCGCGGCGTGACTCAGGGAATGAGAGAGGATGATTCGAACACGGAAATAGTAAGTTACTTTCTTGTACCTTATCTGCAGAACGCCGGAGCGCTTGTATTTTCGGCAAGAGAGACCGACAGGAATGAGAACATGGTCATAGTGGATGACGCTGACGGGAACTCTTATCCTGAGAACGGAACATACGAGGAAAACGGAACATGGGCTGAAACCGCTTCCGGAAAGGGTTACGGCAGGACTGACTATCCAGTTGATGTGAACACAAAAGTGTTTGAGAGCGGAAAATACCGTTATGCAGCGGCAGGAGACGGCGTTTGGGCAAAATGGACCCCCGACATACCTGAAGAAGGGGGATATCATGTCTATGTGAGTTATAAAACATATACAGACAGAGCGCAAAAAGCTGTCTATACAGTTACTCATGCAGGCGGAACAACAGACATCACGGTCAACCAGCAGCATCACGGAAGTACATGGGTGGACCTCGGAAAGTTCCATTTTAAGAAAGGGATGTCGGGAAATGTGGTGCTGAATAAGAACAATGATGCAGAAAGCGGCTCGATACTGATAGCTGATGCTGTCAGATTCGGAGGAGGAGATGCCTTGATAAGCCGCGGAAGCAACACTTCAGGAAAACCGAGGTGGGAAGAGTCCGCCAAACTTCACGCACAGTTCTTAGGCGCTCCTGAAACGGTATATCAGTCATTTGTCGACGACAGGACTTCGGATGTAACTGCAAGAAGCCGCTGGGCCGCATGGGAGAATGAGGCCGGAACAGACGATTCTGTCTTTATTTCGTGGCATTCCAATGCATACAACGGAAATTCAAGAGGAATATCGACATATATCTACAGCAGTGATGATCCTGGGACTACTTATGTCACGACTGAAGCGGCTTCGGGAAGTCCGGCTCTTGCAGAACTGGTCCACAACAGGATACTTGATGCTGTCCAAGCTTTGTTCGATCCGTCATGGTATGAATACGGAGGAGGTCTTTACAGCGCATATTTCGGTGAAATAAACCCTTCACATAATAATGAAATGCCATCATGTCTTGTGGAACTGGCCTTTCATGATAATGCCGCTGATTCGATGATGCTTAGGAATCCTGAATTCCGGGACATTGCCGCAAGAGCCGCATATCAAGCTGTTGTAAAATATTTTGCCGACAGGGACAGTTACGATCCTGTTTATCTCCCCGGTCCTCCCGTAGAACTTAGAACAGAAGTGACTGCTGAAGGTTCTGTGACACTTTTCTGGGAGGCTCCGTTGACAGATGCGGAATTTCATCTCGGACATCCTGCAACAGGGTATATCGTACAGAAAAGTCTGGACGGTTTCTCGTTCGATACAGGAGTCGATGCCGGTAATGTTTTTCAGTTCACAGATGAAATTTCAGAAGGTCCGGCATATTACAGGGTCATAGCTTATAATGACGGCGGAGTGTCATTCCCGAGCGTTACTTCCGGTGTTGTCTATTCAGGCAGGGCTTCCCAGATACTTGTCGTTGACGGTTTTGAAAGAGCGGATGCCAACACTCCGAGATTTAATCTCGGCACTTCGGGAAGTAATAGATACATACTTGAATACATTAACAGTTTTAATTATTTCATTGAATATGCCAAAGTACTCAGCCCTCTCGGTTTTTCTGTGGACCATGCACAAAAAAGCGCCCTGTCAGTGGTTGACCTGTCAAAATACGAAGCTGTCATCTGGTATTCAGGAGAACAGTCTTCTGCAGATACAACATTTTCATCCCCTGAGCAGGGTATCATTGCTCAGTTCATTCAGGACGGCGGAGCGTTCTTCGTGAGCGGTTCAGAAATAGGGTGGGACCTCGTTGAAAAAGGAAGCGTCGACGATACGCAGTTCTACAATGAAGTTCTGAATGTCCAGTACATAGATGATTCATCGGGTCTTTATACTTTCAAAGGAACTGGCGATTTTGCAGGTCTTGACGGTCTTTTTGATGACGGAACATATTTTTATCAGGCTGACTATGCTGATGTGATAGAACCGTTCACGGTCGAAGGTTCCCAGATCATGTATTATGATGAAGGTTCAGCTTCAGGAGCAGGGATCATTACTTCGACTTCCGATAAAAAAGTTGCTGTTCTAGGGTTCCCTTTTGAAACCATTCTTAACCTTGAAACAAAAAGATCGATAATGGAAAAGGTACTCAAAAAATTCAGCATTTCGCCTGCCGAGATCCCGGATGAAGATCCTGACACGGAAATATCCGATGATACTTCTGATAACGAAGATCCGGATGAAATTGATGACAGCATGACTCCTGATGAGGTATCTGATGAAACCGTTGATGTCATTCCGGATGAAGCGGCAGACGAAACGGCAGATGAAACGGCAGATGAAAGTCAGGATGACAGCATTAATGATGAAGATATAGAATTTATTGACGGATCTATGACCGATGGAGATGTTCCTGAAAATGAAGACCAGGATGTCTCAAAAGAGCCGGAAAAAGGCAAAAAAGGTTGCAGTATAGTTTTTATAGAATGATACCTGCCAAAGGAGATTAAAATGAAGACCATGTCGTATCTATTTGTTTTTGCAGCATTTCTTCTTTCAGCAGCCGGCTGCGGGAACGGTTCAGTCTCCACTCATAATGAAGACCTGACAAAAAATTGCGGTAACGCGGTTTTGGATGAAGGAGAGATCTGCGACGGCAATGTCGGACAATGCGCTGAGATAGATCCTGAACTTTTTATTACCGGCAAGGCGAAATGTCTCAAAGACTGTTCAGGATGGGACCTTGACACCTGTGTTGAAAAAGGTGACGGTGATGACAATGATTCAGTCACTGATGACGGTGATACCGGAAATACCGGTGATACGGCTGATACTGGAGACACAGGCGATACTGGAAATACTGCAAACACAGGAGATTCGGGCGACACAGGCGATACTTCAGATTCAGGTGACACTGCTGATACAGGAAATACGGGCGATACAAGTGATACAGGAAATTCCGGAGATACGGCTGATACTGGAGATTCGGGCAACACAGGCAACACAGGCGACACGGGCGAGGACTGGTCTGATCATCCCTGTTTCCAGAGGCTTGAGGATAAAGACGGTGACGGCCTCAGCAATGAACTTGAGTGTCCTTCTTTTCCTTGTCAGGATACTGATAAAGATGCTGTTGACGACTGTCAGGACCTTGAATCCGATGGGGACGGTCTCGGAGATGTGCAGGAAATATTCTGTGTAAATATCGGTACGCACACTAATTTTTCAGCAGATACCGATGAAGACGGTTACAGCGATCTTGAAGAGGTGCTGCTCGGATCTGACCCCTGTGACAGCGAGAACGGACTTGACGACATAGATGCAGGAATTTATTTTATCCTTCCGTTCTCAGGTTCCGAAGTCGTCAAAAAGGCTGATCTTTATCCTTCTGTAAAAAAAGCTGATATTGTTTTCAATGTCGATACAACTGGCTCGATGGGAGGTGAAATAGCGGCATTAAAATCTTCATTGAGCGGAACAATAATACCTTCTATTAAAAGTATAATAGATGACAGTGCTTTTGGAATAACCCAGTTCCGGGATGAAAATGAGGTGTCTGTCCTGGTCCTTCAGCCTACGACTGATACAGGTGCGGCTCAGATAGGAGTTGATACTCTTGCAGCCTCAGGGGGAGGTGACTGTGCTGAAGCCGGATACTGGTCTTTGAAAAGTTCTGTTGACTCGCTTATTTTCAGAGACGGAGCTTTACCGATATATGTCCATGTCACTGATGCGAGTTCGCATGAAAGAGGATATACAAAGACAGAGGCCTTGTCGTCTCTGAATTCTGTAGGAGCAAAAGTGATAACTGTGATGTCTGCCGGAGGATGTGAAATTGACTTAGCTAACATCCAGCTTCCTGAACTGTCAACATCCACGGGGGCAACAGTTCCTGAATGTGCGGGTGCAGGAAGAACTGCACTCAAATATGATATAGAAAGTACCGGTGCCGGTTTTGCGACAGCTGTAAATGACGGAATAGCCGCATTATTCAAGTACAGCCCTTTTTCTATTTATGCGGAGTCTGTAAAGGGTGTATTAATGGAAAGTGTCGAGACGGCCTGTTTTATAAAAAAGGTGGAGGCTGACCAGTTCATAGCTTCTGATGAATGTGTGCTTGAAGCTGCGAAGTATGATCATGGAAGTTCTGGGTATTACAACGGGTTTTCAAATTTTGCGACAGGAACATCAAATGCTGTTGATCCCGGTTCAAAACTCAGGTTCAATGTCTATGCCCAGAACTCGACATGTTTTTCGGCGTATGATCAGGCGAAACTGTTCAAGGTAAAGATAAATGCAATTGAAGAGGTGACAGGTTCAGTTTTTGATTCGATCCAAGTTTCAATAATAGTTCCGGTAGAATAGATACTGTCAGCTAAGAATGTAGGTCTTGAAAACTTTTTCAACAAAATCATCCGGCAGGGTTTTTCCTGATGTTCTTGAGTATTCAATATTCGCAGACACCATATGAAGGAGCATGCCGACAGAAAAATACGGGTCGTGTTTCAGATTTTTAATTCCTGTAAAAAGATCTGTCAGTTTATCTTTCAAAGGAGCTGTATTGATCTTGCGGTTTTCTTTTTCAAGAAGAATAATTGTAGATATACCTGTCTGTTCGACATATTTCACAAGATTGTAGACGATAGTCAACGCTTTTTCGTATGATGGCATTGACGCAGGAAGCTTTACATTAATGGCTTCCAGAATGCCGTTCTCAATTTTTTTGTATGCCATATCGTTTATTTCATCAATACCCTTGAAATAATTGTAGAATACAGGAGCCACAATGCCTGTAACCTCGGAAAGTTCCTTAAGGCTTATGTCTCTATTCGATTTGCTGTACATAAGCCTGATAGCGGAATCAACGATCTGCTCTTTCGTAAAGTGGGTCTGGAAAGTCATTTTTTAACCTCTTTTAATAACATAAAACGAACCGATATTACTGAAAAAGTCAAGGAATTCAAGTAGATTGGATTAGCAAAACAGCTAATTGGGATTATTTTGTCCTATAATCTGGAGTTGCGGTATTATAAAATCGCTGCCCCCGGGTTTATTTATTAAAGCGTATTACCGTCACGGCATCGCCTCCTTCCTCGTTGTTTCCGGGTTCAAATGTGAAATTGTACCGTTTTCTAAATTCAGGAAGAAGGTCTCTTATGAATTTCTTGAGCTTGCCGGAACCGTGTCCGTGAACTATTGTGAGAGATACGGCTCCTCCGCCGTATGCCGTGTCGAGTGATTTTTCGATCTTTTCTGCTGCGTCTTCGGTGAAAAGACCCCTTACATCGCATGTTTCGACATATTTTGCCTCGATCTGATTTTTATTTCCTGACGACCGGACCTCTTTTTCAAAATTTATTACGATCAGCCTTTCCAGAGGAGAGAAAAGTTTTTTGCCGTTACACAGGTATTCGGCTTTTGTCCCTTTTATCTGCTGAAGTATTCCTTCAAGTTTAAGAAGCTTGTCGTAAACTATGGTTTTGCCGAATATTACAGAATCCAGGCTGTCCGTTAATTTCACACCTGTCTTTTCGTCAAGGTTCACTTTCTGGCGGTTAATGGCATCCTGCAGGTTTTCTTTCTCTTTTTTTAAGAGAGCGACCTTTTCAGGCGCTTTTCTTGCATCAACGGAAGATATTTTCTTTTTTAATTCAGCTTCTTCAAATTCAACCAGTTTTTTCAATGAATGGAGTCGTTCCTTCTCAAAATTCATTTCCTTTATCTCAAGCCGTTCCCTGATCTTTGCGGCCTCTTCTTTTTCTGACAGCGCCTGTGCCTGAAGAATACTGAGGCTGTTCTTAATTTCGTCAAGCTCATCCTCTTTTTTCCGGAGTCTGTTTATTAACGGTTCTATGTCGTCATTCCTGGTCATGAGCAGTTTTTCAAGTTTTTTGACGAACTCACTGTTGAAGCCGATCTTTTTAACCAGTGCCAGAGCATTGCTGCTTCCGACAAGATTATATATGAATTTATATGTAGGTCTGTCCTTTTCAGTATCAAATCCCATTGCTATCGGAATGAAACGCCTGTCCTCAAGTGCTATCGACTTAACTTCCGCAAGGTGGCTTGTGACGATCGTGTAACACCCTTTGTCTGCAATGAACTCAAGATACGCTCTTGCTATCGCTCCGCCCTGAAGAGGATCTGTTCCCGTGCCTATTTCATCTATCAGTACAAGGCTTTTGGCTGTTGCTGAATCCGCAGTGTTAGACAGCTGTTTGAGGTGTGATGAAAAACTCGATTCGCCCGCAGCTGCGCTCTGGTTGTCTCCGAGCACGAAAAAGATGCTGTCAAAGAAAGGGATTCTGGCTATACTTGCAGGAACAGGAAATCCTCTCATTGCAAGTTCCGCTATAGTGGAAACTGTTTTGAGAGCAACAGTCTTCCCTCCTGCATTGGGACCGCTTATCACCATGATCTTTTCATCAGTTGCAAGAATAAAACTGTTTTTTACTGTGCTGTTGCCGGCATTAAGAAAAACAGGCGGGTACCAGGCATTTTCAAGTCTCATCTCCTTATCGCTGAATTCAGGTATCGAACAGTCATATGATTTCATCCATCTATATCTTGCGTGGAGAGATTCGAGATGAAGAGCGCTTTTTACACACTTTTCAAGATATCCGTAATTTCTGTGCAGAAGTCCCCTGAGTTCCTTGAGGATCTTTATTATTTCTTCAAGTTCAGCCGCGGCAAGGAGTGACAGTGTATTGTTGTGCTCTATCAGGGGAAGAGGCTCAAGGAAAGCTGTCTGTCCCGTTCTGCTGTAGTTGTGAATGACCCCTTTCATTTTTCTTTTGAACACTGATTTGAAGGGAAGTACATATCTGTCATCTCTTACCGTGAACCAGTCTTCCTGAAGAAAGCCGCTGTACTCGGTGCTCTGGATCATTCTTTTTATTTCAACGGCTATGTTTTTATGCGTATCGGTGAGCTGTTTCCGTATTTTTGCAAGCTCAGGCGTGGCATTTGAGCTTACTTCGCCTTTTTCGTTGATCGACTGTTTAATGGTCATTTCAAAACTGATGTTGTATTCAAAGTTGAAAAGTCCTGCAACCTCTTCCGCCCAGTTCTGCTGTGAGATCTCTTCTCCGGTCTTTCTAACTGTCCCGAGAAAATCACCGATCAGACGGTAATCTTTCGCTTCAAGAGGATCATTGTTCTCAAAGGCTGTCATTACTTCATTCAACGGGTCAAGTCTGAAGGAGAATATTTTAGCACCGGCTTCAAAAAGTGTCCCGGTCTCCTTTATCATTCTGAATTCTCTTGATGCTGTCTCTGCAGATACCGGTCTGATAGCATGAAGATATTTTTTTCCTGAGGATGAGAGCGATTTTTCGCAGATCCAGTCAATTATTGATGTCCATTCACTGTTCATGATGATGCCTGTAAAAAAGATGTTTGGTAAGGTTATTCGTCATTGGAGATGATCTTGGGAGCCTTCAGCGATATCCTTAGTATTTTTTCGAGATTGAATCCGTTCTCTCTGAGCAGGTAATAGTACTCTTTTTCAGCTTTTTCCGACTTTTCACCGATCTCGCTGTAGGATTTGTAATCTGATTCTTTCATTGCGGCTACAGCCTGACAGCTCTTTTTAATGGATTCCCTCCATTCAGTATCAGAAAAGAATTCTGCTACAAAGGGGGTGTGGGCGCACTGAAAGGGCTTCGAGGAATTGATCGAGCAGACATTTTTTTCCAGAAACACGCATTTTTCCGATGTTTTTTTCAGGACCATATAAGGCATGTACATATAGGAACCTGTGTTCTCAATTATCTCAAGCATCACATATTCCATATATCTGTCCACGGTATCCTGAACGGAAATGTTGAAATGTCCCGATATTTTTCTGACATCTTCAGGATACAGGAATACTGAGCCTTCCCCTTTACAGCAGGCTCCGCAGATCTTGCAGATGAATGTGCTCATGTTCACCTTTGTATTGAAATCCTGTTACTAAAATAGTTCAATGCTCTCGCCGTATTGAAAAGTCTTATTTTTGCCGATCCCGGGAAAGCCCTTATTCCGCCTTGAACTTTCTGTTTCGCGGATGTTGAACCCCATGCAGGGAAATCATCGTCAGTTACAATGAGGTTCTTTATGAAAAGGCCGGCATCTGCTGAAAGTTTGGATGCCGCGGCTGGAGACATTCCTTTGGTGTCCGCACTGGAAAGACCGCTCGCAAGAACTATTGAAAGTGCTGTTTCAGGCCTTTCTGCTGACTGTTTCAGAGTTATACTTCCGGACATGTCACCGAAGTTCCTGTCATCGAATCTTATTGAATCAAGAAAAGCACTGTTGTCTTCAAGGTACTGTTTTATTACAGAAGCTATCGCAGATGTATCAGGAACTGATATCGAGGCTATGGACGCTGTATAAATAATCTTGTCTTTTGTTTTCATGGTTCCGGTTTTTGGAACTGACGATCTGAGAAGTTCCGCCAGCTCTGCTTCAAAGGCAGGGTCGTTTCTGACCGAGAGAGCCGCATTTATGAAAGTTCCTGTGGAAAGAGGGTGGGCTTCGGAAAGAGTTTTTACTGTCTCTATCTTTTTTAAGGAGTCAGCAAATGAATTCATCTCACCGTTTTCAGGACATTCTTCTTTGCATATTGATCTGAGGATTATTTCAAAAGCTTTCAGTTCTTCACTTTTGTTTCCGATGCCGGAGATGTAGCTGTACGATCTTACCGCCATTTCCTTAAGTGATGGGTCGCTGAGCTGGACTGAGAGTTTGAAAAGCGCCATAGCTGCATAGGCCTGCGAGATATTTGAATCCTGCTCTTCTGTCTCTTTTGCGCTGAATATCTCAAGTCCGCTGATGAAACGGCCTGAAGGCTCCTGAATATTTTTCAGATGTTTTATGATAAAAAGAGATGATATTTTGTCAGAAAGGTCTTTTTTCCCTTTTTTTGCATTTATGAAGAACGGTACCATTTCGCCGTTATGTTCGATGAACTGAGATGTTCTGTAGATGAACACTGATGCCTCGTCTTTTTTATATTCCTCTTTTTCAAGGCCGTACTGCTTTCCTTTTTTGTCAAGAAGGTCGAAAGGGTCGTTTGAACTGTATTCGTCGGGAAGGACCCTTATTTTGGCGCCTCGTGATTCAAGATAGAGACCGTCAAGCCCCTTTTTCATCATAGATACCGTGTTTTCAGGTGATTTGTTCTCTATGAAAGTGTATGGATGGTGAAAATAAATGAGAGATCTCAGTGTGTTCATGTCGCCATTTTTAAGCTTAACAATGTCGGCAAGAAGCTTTCTGCTATTCCTTGATATCTGTGATAGTTCCGTGTCAACATACGATACAGAAGCTGACAGTCTGCCTGAACCGTCCTTCATTTCTATTGTAACGGTATATTTGGAACCTGTGCCGCTGTGACTGCATTCTCCTTTCCTTATACATTTGATGATAGATGCAGCCGGAGCCTGATAGTCTGTTCTGTTCTTTTTGAGAAGGATTCCTCTTGAACCTATGAAAAGGCGGTCAAAACCGTCAACATTCCTCATTCCTTCATACTTATGCAGTGCCGGAGATCTCAATTTTTCTGAATTTATGAAAATGCAGTCCTGCTCTGATAGTTCCTGAGTTGACTCCTCTCTATCAAGTCCGGAGTATCCGTTGGGGCAGTATTCCTGTACTATCCGTTCAAATCTGTCCTCAGGTTTCATCATTTCACTTATTACAGTAAAGGCGGTGAATATTATTGTTGAAACGAGGATAAGTAAGGAGATTATTTTAAGAAGTCTTTCACTTGTTATCATTAATGCTATTCGCCGTTATTTCCTGAGTCTTCATACAGTTTCAGGAATTCAGCGTTTACAGATATGTTAGCCTTTGATTTCAGATCGTCGACATAATTCTGAAGTACTGCCGATATTTTTGATGTTCTTATGCTGTTGCCGAACATTTCCTTTTCTGCGTCGAACTTGGTCATGTCTGCGGGTTTATATTCTTTCACCCACGCTACAACATAGTTATTCTCATCAGTAACGAAAACATCATCCATCATTCCTTCTTTTTTCTCGAAAAGCTTCTGGACGAATTTGGGACTGAAACCTACGCCCTGTACGAACCTTGTGTTCTTTGTGATATTAAGAGCCTCTTTCTTTTCTATGTTCCAGTCAGGAAGCATTTTGGCGATCTTTTCGGGTGCGAGGTTCATGTCCTTTTTGAGCTCTTCGAAAAGTTTCTTTGAATCAGATGCGGTCTTCTCTTCGATCTTTGTTTTTACGATCATATCCTTTGCAACGGCTTCTTTTGAATTTTCAAATGTCGTTTTTCCGTCACCGCCTTCTTTGCTGTATTTCGAAACATTGTCCTCGAATTTGAGCTTGACTTTTGCAAGGTCGGTCTCAAGGAGTTTTTTGATCTCTTCGCTGCTTACTTCAGCTGCTATCTTATCTTTAACTTCTTTTTTGAGGACTGCTTCTGAAAGGGCCATTACATTGATATCATATGATTCGCGTGCAAGGACGAACGCTTCTTTCATTTCTGTATCTGAAACTCCTACGCTGTTGAACAGGAAGCTTCTGAGCTTTCTTGAGAGAAGCTGGAGTCTGACCTTGTGCTCATAAGATGAAACTGTCGTGTTGAGCGTGAACTGTACCATTTTATTGTATGTATCACGGTCGAATTTTCCGCCGTTCTGGAAATAAGGAGTGGTGGTGATCTCTTTTCTAACTTCCTCGTCAGACACTTTGAATCCGAGCTCTTCAGCTTTCTGTGCCATGAGGACTTCACCGACAAGCCCGTCAAGCGCTTTCTGGGCCAGCTTCATCTGTTTCGCTGTCTCGTTATTGAAAGCATCCTGATAGACTCTCTGGTAGTAATCGAAAAGGTTTGAATATGAAAAACGGAACTCGGAAGCGGTGATTATTTCGCCGTTGACACTTGCCGCATAATTTTTCTTTTCACTGCATCCTGCATCGTCACCCGGGCCGAAAGATATTACGAAAGTGACAATGATGGCCGCGAACATTAATGAAACAAGGATTGAACTGCTTTTTTTTCTGATGTCAGCAAACATGTATAAACCTCTTCTAAAAATAAGGATACAAAAATAACAGGTGCGATTGTATAGATAGTATATCAAAAATCAATATTTTGATTCATATCGTGCAAACAGCCCGATACAGAACTGACACTTCAGTAATTTTGAAGTATCCTGAGCGATTTTGAATCAAACAATATATTTTTACTTTACCTTAAGAAAATTCAGAAACAGTCCGAATATGCAAAATCGGACATGAAAAAGTGACTGTTGTCGCCCTGATTTGCAAAAAAAGGCGAATTCGTCCAACTAAGATTATATTTTAACTTGTATGCATGTTTAAGAGTCGTTTAGCGATCAGTATGTTTTTTTAGGAGGCATTTATGAATCAAGTCTTTAAAATTATTTCAGTTTTTGTGTTAAGTTTTGTTCTTTTCTCATGTGGTGTCGAAGATGAAGACACAGAATCAGCAACAGACAATGAGACATCAGACAAATCGGAGGTCTCCGATGATTTAGAAATTTCTGATGATCCGGCAGAAAACGAAAACCAGACAGATAATGAAGAAATTTCTGACAATGAAAACAGCAGCTCCGTCTGTGGCAATTCAACAATTGAAGATGGCGAATCTTGCGACGGCGGAACTGAATCCTGTGAAGCCCTCGGCTCTCAATACGGTTATGGACAGGCTCCATGCAAATCTGACTGTACCGGTTTTGATACATCTGACTGCCCTTTAAAATCAGACGGGGCGAAACCTTACGGAAAGATGACAATTAATTTTAAGACCGACTTTATTTTTGACTATGACACTGCCGATTCTCAAGGCGACAGCTACTTTGATGCTCACCCGGAAGGAATTATGACAACTCCGGCGTTCACTGGACTTTTCGGATACGGAAAAAATGCTCAAATACCTTTTGAAGGATCATCTGGCGACACAGCAGATGTTGTCGCATATCACTGGGATGACGGTGAGATTTATGTGGTTCAGCACATGTTCTCCGGGCAGTCTGTTTCTGCACCGAGAATTTTGCTTATCGTAAATGATTCTATGATTAAAGGAGATGTTCTTGCAATGTGTCCTGACAAATCTTTTTTGCAGGTCATTCAACTTACAAATTCGGGTTCAATAGACTGTCTTATGGGCTTTGCACTTAATGAAACACTACCTCAGCTTTCAGTTGATGAAGCAATAGATATTACCGCAAAAGACGGCGGAAAACTTTACCTTTCAGGCAGTGACATAATAATTTATCACCCCACGAACACCCCGGATGGAGATCTTTCTCAGCAGTTCATCAATCAGGGGGCAAAAATATGTCCTGTCGTTGAATAACTATAGAAGTAAGGGCATAATATTTCAGCGTCTTCTGCGGCTGACTCTTGGATTGCTTCTTGAGGACATCGCTTTTTTTACGACCTGGATCGTTTTTTCAGGTTCAGATATTTCCGGCATGAACGGGTGTTTTTCCATTTTAGGAATGACCCTTCCTGTGAGTTTCTGAATATCTTTGAGATACGGCTTTTCTTCAGCATCGCAAAATGATATTGCGCAACCTGTGAGTCCGGCCCTTCCTGTCCTGCCTATTCTGTGGATGTAAGTCTCAGGAATGTTGGGCAGATCGTAATTTATAACATGTGTCAGTTCGTCAATGTCAATTCCGCGGGCGGCAATGTCTGTCGCTACAAGAACCCGGCACTTGCCCTCTTTGAAATCACTCAGAGCACGCTGTCTTGCAGTCTGGGACTTGTTGCCGTGGATTGCTGAAGCGATTATATCACAGCGGTGCAGATCTTTAACAACTTTGTCCGCTCCGTGTTTCGTTCTGGTGAAAACAAGCGCGGACACAATGGCATCATCGGTCAGAAGATGGGCGAGCAGGTCTTTTTTCCTGTTCTTATCAACAAAATAACAGATCTGGGATATCGCTTCCACGGTAGAGGATTCCGGCGTAACTTCAATTTTTACAGGAGATCTGAGTATTCTGGAAGCAAGTGTCAGTATGTCTCCCGGCATCGTAGCTGAGAAAAGAAGGGTCTGCCGTTTAACCGGAAGCACGCTTATGATCTTTTTAATGTCGTGAATGAACCCCATGTCAAGCATCCTGTCAGCTTCGTCAAGAACGAAGGTTTCAAGATGATCAAGCGATATATATCCCTGATTGTGAAGGTCAAGAAAGCGTCCCGGAGTTGCGATCAGGACATCGACTCCCTGTTTAAGGCTGGAAACCTGACTGAATTGATTTACACCACCGAAAATGACGGTGTTTTTCACATGGGTGTGCCTGCCGTAAGTCGAAAAACTCTCGCTTATCTGGATCGCAAGTTCTCTTGTCGGTGTGCAGATGAGGGTTTTAATGTTCCTTTTTCCTTTTAAGCCGGTGTGATCCTTGTGGATCTTCTGGATTATAGGAATTGCAAAAGCTGCCGTTTTGCCTGTTCCGGTCTGAGCTATGCCGAAAATATCCTTTCCTTCAAAAATAACGGGGATCGCCTGTGACTGGATGGGAGTGGGGGATGAATAACCAACTTCCTTCAGTGCAAGTAAAACAGGCGGAATGATATTCATTCTGTCAAATGTATTCAATTTCATAACTGCTCCATATCGGATTGATTAATGAATTATGGTGCCGGAGGCCGGAATCGAACCGGCATGGGGTCGCCCCCGCTGGATTTTGAGTCCAGTGCGTCTACCAATTTCACCACTCCGGCTGAAATCGGATTGGGATTCTACATTCTGAAGGCGGGTTGTCAAATTTTTAGATGTTCAGCGCTTTTACGATCCTTCCGTAAACTTCCTCTACAGAACCGCTTCCGTCAATGTTTACGCTGATACCCATTTTGCTGTAATGTCCTGAAATGGGGGCAGTTTTAAGATTGTATTCCTGAAAACGGGACCTTACTGTCTCAGGATTGTCGTCAGCTCTCCCTTCGATCGCCGCCCGTTTAAGTATCCTTTCCACCGATTCCTCTTCTGAAAGAACGATATCTATGAAACGGTGAAGCTCCGTTCCCATCGATTTTAGAAGTTCATCGAGCATTTCAGCCTGTTTCAGCGTACGGGGAAAACCGTCAAAAAGAACTCCCTTCCTGTTTTGAGATGCATGAAGTTTTTTCGAGAACATCTCAAAAACAGTTCCGTCATCAAGAAGTTTACCTGAGTTTATTATCTTTTCCGCCTTGATGCCGGTTTCCGACCTTTCAGCTATTTCATTCCGTATAAGGTCTCCGGTAGAAATGTGTACAAGGTCAAGACGCTCTGAAAGAAGTTTGCACTGTGTCCCTTTGCCTGCTCCTGGAACTCCGAAGATCGCGATATTCATACGAACCTCCCTTTATTGTTCAGTGAATTATAGTCTTTGCCGGTGATTTTAAAATATTTTTCAGATAGTTTTGATAAAGCAGCCTTTCTGTGTTATAAAAAAAGCATGAAAAACGGAAGGAACCTCGCACTTTTTGATTTTGACGGCACAGTGACATCGAAGGACAGCTTTCTCGATCTTTCTGTGCATATGCTCGGAAAATGCCGTTTTTACCTTATGTGTCTGAAACTTTTTCCCTTCATAGTCCTTTATTTCCTGAAGATCGTGTCAGGAAAAAAACTTAAAGAGATGTTTCTAACAAGGATGATAAAAGGTATGAGCGAAAAAGAGTTCGATTCAATAGTTTGCGAATACACGGAAGCTAAAATGCCGGGAATCCTTAAAAATTCAGCACTTATTGCAATAAAGACACATCGGGACAGAGGTGATGAAACAGTTCTTGTGTCGGCATCAGGAGAACAGTGGCTTAAACATTTTGCAAGAAATAACGGAATGGAGCTCATTGCCACAAAGCTTGAAGCGGTCAACGGCACATTCACGGGAAAAATAGAAGGTGAGAACTGCTACGGTCCTGAAAAAGTCAGAAGGATACTTGAGATCTACGATCCGGCCTCTTTTGAGTACATATTCGCATACGGTGATTCGGAAGGTGATCGAGACATGCTCGGCATTGCGGACAGGAAATTCTACAGGTATTTTAAATAACTCTAAATATTTTGAAAACAGTTCCCTTTTCTGTTATATTCACCCCGGATTCTATTTTAAGGTGCTGGTGTTTTGCAAAATTTTGAAAAATTATACAAAGATCTTTCGGCTGAACTTGTAAGAAAGGATGAAGAGATATCCTCTCTGAAAAAGAAAGTGGATGACCTTCTCCGTGAAAATGAAAGGATCGCCGATTCTGTCAGGGACGAATATCTTCATTCAAGCGACTGGATGAAAAGCGCCCTTGAAAAAGTGGTCTATTTTTCAGCGATAGAACTTCAGCCGGCAGGTATTGACGATTTTTTTGAAAAGGTCGTTAACTTTCTCGGTGACGGTTTTTTCGGTTACAGATACTGCGGTTTTTTCAGGTTCGATAGCTCCGCATCAAAGTGGGAGGCTGTCTCTGAGACACTGAAAGACGGCAAGGATAATTCGAATGTGCCTGAATTCAACGGCAATGCCGTGATCGAGGAGGAACAGGAGTATTTCAATTTTTTCGAGATAACCGGAACAAGCTACATGGTCAATATCTCGCTTAGCGGGACATCTTGCAAGTTCTCAAGGCATGATTTTTCGTTCTTTTCCCTTTTCATGGTACTTGGAGAATCGATCCTGAGCATGAAATTCGCCGACCGCGAGCTCAGGGAAAAGATGATCGAGAATTCCAGCATACATCATTCAAACAGGATAATAGCCAGTCTTAATGAAGAGAAGATCTCGTTTGAAGAAGCGCTTGCTGAACTTGTCAGCATTCTTAACATAGATTCTTTCCTTTTTGCACGCAGCGGTTCCCACACTGATGATCTCAAAATAGTTCTTTCAGGAAATGTTCAGACCCGGAGCTGGGATGATTTTCTGAGACAGATAATAATTTCTGAAGAGCATTTTAATGAGAACTGGCTTGTTCTCCCCATTTTTGATGAATATCTTTTTGTTTACGGCGTAACTGCTTTTATGCTTTCCCGTAACAGCGGAATAAGGTCTGTGCAGGAAAGGATACTTGATTCCGCAATATCCCAGCTGAGTACTGTTACATCTCAGAAAAAACTGCATAAAGATGCCACAACTGACGAATTGACAGGTGCCTATAACAGAAGATACTTAATGAAGATCCTTGAAGAGCGGTATAAAAAATCCAGAACCGACAGCAGAAGTGTATTTTCAGTTGCAATGCTTGATATTGATAATTTCAAGACAGTGAACGATACATACGGACATCAGGCCGGAGACCTCGTTTTGAAAAATGTTGTTGCCGTACTTAACAGAACGCTAAGGGAGATAGATATCGTCGGCCGTTTCGGCGGAGAGGAGTTCATTGTGATAATTTCAGCCGAAAAAGAGATAGCTTCAAGGGTATGTGAAAGAATGAGAAATGCCGTGGAAAAAATGAACAATTCATGGGAAGGGCGTGAAATATGGGTAACTGTTTCAATAGGCTGTGCCGCATCGGTTGACAATACACGGTCTCTTGACGAACTTATCGCCCTTTCAGACATCTGTCTTTATGAGGCAAAGAAGACAGGTAAGAACAAAGTTGTCGAGTTCTCAGCTTAGGGAGGTGAATTGTGAAAATTAAGATCTCCTTTTTTCTGATACTTCTGTTAACGCTGGGTATCTTTCCCGAAGAATCTAAAGAGAACAGCCAGCTTCTTTTTGCTGTTCAGGCCGTCAATATAGAGAAGGCTAGACAGGCGATCCGTAATGGTGCAGATGTAAATGCGATAGATGAGGACGGGTGGCCACTTTTCATATCTGCTGTGAACAGTGAAAATGACGGCATGATCAACCTTTTCCTGAGAAGCGGTGCTAAAGTTGATGTCACCGGTCCTGACGGGAAGACGGCTCTGATGCATGTGCTGAGCTCAAAAAAGATAAAAATAGCTGAATGGCTTATAAAATCAGGTGCTTCAATGAACGCCAAGGACAGCACGGGAAAGACAGTTCTGATGTATGCGGCGGAAGCGGAATCTGAATCATTGGTCAAAAAGGCGGTGGCGGCAAAAGCTGACATATATGCAAGAGACAAGAAAGGATGGACCGCTCTCAATTATGCAATGAACGGAAGGAACAAAAATGTGATAAAGTTCCTGGGACAGTATGAGACAAAACCGACAGACTTTCTTATTGCGCTTGAGAACGGAGATACCATAAAAGCCAGAACCATGCTTAGACAGGGCATGGACCCCAACTTCAAGAATGAGAACGGGGAACCCGCAATATTCATCGCAATAAAATCCAACAACAGAATGATGCTCAAACTTCTTCTTGAATATAATGCGGATGTGAATTTCAAGAACAGTAAAGGCTACACGATCCTTATGTACTGTCTCAGCGCCGGAAAGATAGAGCTTGCCATGGAACTTCTGAAATATGGTGCTCTTGCTGATTTTAACTACAAGTATGCGGAAGGAAAGACCGCGCTTATGATAGCAATACTGTCAAAGGACAGAAGGTTCATGCAGTCCATAGTAAAATTCAGACAGGATGTGAACATAAGGGATGATTACGGAAATACGGCTCTGATGTATGCCGCCGGGATGGGAATGGGAGACCTTGTCAAGACACTTCTTGAGAAAGGTGCCAAGAAAGAGATACAGAGAAAGGACGGTCGCACAGCGCTGGATATTGCAAAAGCGAAAGGCAACACATATATCGAAAAACTTCTCGAGTGATGTTCTAAAGGTTGCTCAGTATTGATTCAATTTCAAGTCTGTCTTCGGCATCAGGTTTAAGTTCAAGGTATTTCTGGTAATGCTTTTTTGCCTCACCTTTTTTGCCCGCTGCATTCAAAGCTTCTCCCAGACCGAGATGAGCATCTGCATGATTTGCCTTTATTGAGATAGCTTTCCGGAATATTTCCACAGCCTTGTTGTTGTCTCCTTTATCCAGTGTCTGCCATCCTTTTTTACAAAGAGCTCCGATCGATTCCTGCTGTTTTTTAGGTGCCGGTTCCTTTTTTACAGCAGGTTCTTTTTCGACAGCGGGTTCCTGTGTTTTCTGAATTTCAGCAGGTGTTTCATTTTTTACAGGCTCTGCAGCAGGTTTCTCAGGTTCAGATGGAGCAGGTTCTTCTTTCGGGGCAGGTACCGGTTCTTCTCTTACGGCGACTATCCTTTTTTCTTCAGTTTTGTTGAAATAGAAAAAATAAACCGCAAAACAGGCCGCTGCAAGGATAATAAGGAACAGTATCACCTTTAAGCCGGTTCTTTTCTTGGGGATATCTTCATCGTCAAAAAAAGACGGGTCAAATTCACTATCGTCATCTTTGACGGGTGCTTTGGTCTTTTTTTTCTGATCAGTTGCAGCTTTTTTCTCTGCTTCAAGTTTGGCCAAACGGGCTTTTTCTGCAATTTCCGCTATGTTTTTCTCTTTTTCAATTTTCGCGATCTTTTCTTTTTCAGCTGCTTCAGCAAGAGCCTTCTTTTCAGCTTCAGCTTTAGCGATCTTTTCTTTTTCAGCGGCTTCGGCGAGAGCCTTTTTCTCAGCTTCAGCTTTCGCGATTCTTTCTTTTTCAGCTGCTTCAGCAAGAGCCTTCTTTTCAGCTTCAGCTTTTGCGATCCTTTCTTTTTCCGCGGCTTCAGCAAGGGCCTTTTTCTCGGCTTCAGCTTTAGCGATCTTTTCTTTTTCAGCTGCTTCAGCAAGAGCCTTTTTCTCGGCTTCAATTTTAGCGATCCTTTCTTTTTCAGCGGCTTCAGCGAGAGCCTTTTTTTCAGCTTCAATTTTAGCGATCTTTTCTTTTTCAGCGGCTTCAGCGAGAGCCTTCTTCTCAGCTTCTATTTTTGCAAGCCGCTCCTTTTCTGCGGCTTCCTTCTTTTTTGTTTCATTTTCCGCATCTGGAATTGTCGCGACTAACTTAAAGAAAGGTTCAAGCTGATCAATGGCGGCAAGTTTTTCCCAGTCCTTTCCATTCTTTGAAAAGTTATCACTGGAAACAACTTCCTTAAGCACGATCTTCTGTTGAAGGTGAGCCAGTGATTTTATTATGATTATTGTCCCATCCTCTTTTTTTACCAGAAGGTCTGAAAAAAAACTCTCTTCATAATAGTTTCCCATCGCTTTCCCCCGCATCAGGTTTTCAAAAAAAGAGTAGCCAATAGTCAGAACTTTGTCAAATAAGAGCGGAACACTATTTTGGTATAAAACAGCAATGTATCATAAAGGAAACAGAATGAAACAGTCGTGTAAGGTGAAAAAGTGAGTGAAAACAAAAAAATAGAATAATTTTCAAAAACCTGTTGACATTTAAAAAAGAAACAAGTATAAAACAACATAACAATTCTTTTGCTGCTAATAATGAGGGGCCGAAGTAGTGGCGTGGCGGCAATTGCAACATCTGTTGCTTTCTCTGGTTATTTCAAGTAATTTCTGATTTGTTCTAAACCTGCCCAGCCCCTCGATCTTTTTTTGATGTTTTCAGGATGTTATTTGCGGATATTATTTGCCGATATTTTTGAACATTTCCTGTATGGAGCCTACAGATCCTAGTATGCCGGACGCTTCATAAGGCATATAGACGACCTTGTTGTCCTTTCCGCTTGTCATGCTTGAAAGAGCTTCTATATACTTAAGAGCTATGAGGTACTGTGCAGGGTCCATTTTAGTCTCTTTGATCGCATTTGCTATCTGCCTGATGGCTTCGGCTTCTGCCTGAGCAACTCTTATCTTTGCCTGTGCATGGCCTTCGGCTTCAAGGATATTGGATTCCTTCATACCTTCAGCATAGTTGATGTTCTTCTGTTTTTCACCTTCAGATTCAAGGATCTTGGACTGTTTGTCTCCTTCCGCTGTAAGGATGATAGCTCTTTTGTCCCTTTCAGCGCGCATCTGTTTTTCCATCGCGTTTTTGATGTCCTGCGGAGGATTGATGTCCTGTATTTCCACACGGTTGACCTTCACACCCCATTTATCGGTCGCTTCATCAAGTATCTCGGTCATTTTTGCGTTGATGTCATCCCTGCTTGAAAGTGTGTGGTCAAGGTCCATATTACCGATGATGTTTCTGAGCGTTGTTTTTGCAAGTTTCTCTATAGCATCGGAAAGATTGGATATTTCGTACATTGCTTTGTAGGGATCTGTTATCTGGTAGTAAAGGATCGCATCTATCTCGATAACGACATTGTCCTTGGTGATGACATTCTGCTTCGGGAAATCATGCACAGCTTCACGGAGGTCGATGAGGCTCACTTTTGAAGTGACAGTGATCTTTCGACCGTCATACATCTGTCTCGTGCTTTTAAAATCCATTTCTCTGGGTTTGTCTATTATGGGAATGATAAGATTAAACCCGCTCTGCAGGGTTTTATGATATTTTCCGAGTCTTTCAACGACAATTACCATTGCCTGCGGGACTATACGGACACCTTTTGCCAGTATCACTACGGCAAGGATCACAACAACGATCCATAAAAACACGATTCCTGCTGTCATTTTAACCCTCCAAAATTATTACTGTCCGGTTGTTCCGGTTCGTTTAACTATAACTTTTGCCCCGTCAATCGAGGATATTGTAACAAAGTCGCCTTCATTGAAAATTTCGTTCTCATCGACGGGAAGTGCTTTCCAGACTTCACTGCCGATCTTGACTTTGCCGGGATTCCCGGCAGATATTTTCTGAACTACAGGCACTTTTTTTCCTATAAGCGCATCTACATTCACAGGTTTTGCTTCAGAAGAGGAGCTGTAGATGTATTTCATTGCAAAAGGTCTGAAGAAAACGCCTGCAATTATTGAAAGTACTGACAGTACAGCAAGCTGGATCTCAAAGCTTCCTCCCGCCGCCGCGGTTATAGAAGCACCTATGGCTCCGATACTTATCATGGCCATCCAGAAGCTGGGAAGAAATATCTCGGCGATGAAGAAAGCTACTGCTACAATTCCCCATACTATCCACGGGTCCATTCCGAAAAAAGACATCATATCCTCCTTAACAAAAATATTGCAATGAATATTACCAGAGTATTGACAAAAAGTACAAAAAATGTAGTCTTTCGTCCAGTGTGTTGTCTATAAAATTCAATCTGCGGAGAGAAAAGTTATGAAATTTATGCACTTAACTTTATTGATTTTATTTTCTGTCTTTGTTGCGGCCTGTTCGTCAGGTAAAAAGGATGAGTGTGTAAATACTCTGGATTGTACCGGCGGACTTGTCTGCGTTGACGGACAGTGTGTTGAATCAATTGAGACCAATGATACAGATGCTTCCGCAGATGACGGGATCTCGATGCCTGATAACTATGAACCGGACATTGATGAAGGCGATGATTCGTCAGTCGTTCCTGATAAAAACGGGAATGATACTGAAAACACTGACGGATCTGAGGTTAAAGATGACACAGTTGAACCTGATGATGAACAGGCTGACATTGAAAATCCGGATCCTGATACGGCTCAGCCGGACGATGCAGAGGTCCCTGATGAAGTCGAAGATGATGTTCATGCAGATATAGATGAAGTTCAGGATGATGCACCGGATGATGCACCGGTCTGCGGCAATTCGAATGTCGAGCTGGGTGAGGATTGCGATCTGGGGACGGCTGGCAATACCGGAGCTTACGGCGGATGCAAAAGTGACTGTACTTTTGCGATCCATTGCGGGGACGGGATAAAGAACGGTCCTGAAAAGTGCGACAGCGGAACGAACAACGGTCTTTACGGATATTGTAATTCAACTTGCACAGGACCTGGAGAAAGGTGCGGTGACGGTTCTATGAACGGTCCTGAGATCTGTGATGACGGGACTGACAACGGAAAATACGGATATTGCAATTCAATGTGTACCGGGCTTGGTATCAGGTGCGGTGACGGCTTCATAAACGGTTTAGGTGTTGAAGAATGCGATTCAGGGTCTGATAACGGTGTTGTTACGGAATGTGATTACGGCTATCTTTCATGCAAAGTTTGTGACATCAGCTGTAAAGAAGTTGACGGGACACCTTTGTATTGCGGAGATTCAACGGTGAACGGGCCTGAAGCATGTGATGACGGCAACGATACGGTTGAGAACTGCGAATATGGAGTTCCTGCCTGCGATGTTTGCGGAAGCGGATGTGTTTTTACTGCCGGGACTCTTCAGTATTGCGGCGATGAGATAGTAAACGGTTCAGAAGCATGTGATGACGGAAATAATATAACCGAACCCTGTGATTACGGTGACGATGCCTGTACAGTGTGTGCCTCCGACTGTACTCTTCAACCCGGAGCTGTGACATTGTGCGGTGACGGAACGATGCAGGAAGGCGAAGAATGTGATGACCATAATAATATAACAGAGAAATGTCCTTACGGATCTACAGAACCCTGTACAGTCTGCGCTGCGAACTGCACTCTGGTGCCCGGAGCCGTAAATTATTGCGGCAACAGTTCCATGGACGAGGGAGAAGGTTGTGATTACGGTTCTGATAACGGGATACTTGACTGCGATTACGGTGTTTTCAGCTGCAAGGTCTGCACATCGGATTGTGACCTTATTGATGGAAATGTGAGCTATTGCGGTGACGGAGCGCAGAATGGCGCTGAAGAATGTGACGACCATAATACAATAACTGAAAAGTGCGATTACGGTGACAGTGACGGATGTGTGGTCTGTGATTCATTATGCAAGTCCGTTGCCGGTGCAGTCAGATATTGCGGAAACAATGCTGTCGATGCCGGTTTTGAGAACTGTGATGACGGAAATGCAGTTACTGAAAAATGCACTTACGGGCAGACATCTCCATGTTCTATCTGTGATTCAACATGCCACAGCGTGAGCGGTGAGGTGCAGTACTGCGGAGACAATAAACTGCAGGGAGAAGAACAGTGTGATGACGGCAACAGTGTTGTCGAGACATGCACATACGGACAGCAGTCCTGCACGGTATGTGTGGCAGGGTGTGTGAACGGAGCAGGTGTTCCGAATTTCTGCGGGGACGGAAACCTTGATAACGGTGAGCAGTGTGATAACGGTGCGGCTAACGGAACGGATGGAATATGCAAGATCGACTGTACATTTGACTATTTCTGCGGAGACGGTGAAGTGAACGGAAGTGAGGATTGTGATACGGGAGATGTTATCGTCACTTCGCTGGACCCTGATTATCCGGGATACGAAGTCGTAATAGGCTGCAGTAATGACTGTGAGAGGGAAGGGTACTGCGGAGACAATATCAGGCAGGCGAGGTTCGAAGCCTGTGATGACGGAAAGAACGGCATCAATGACGGCTGTTATGACAACTGCACGGCAAACCCGAGAGGTTCTTTCGATCAGGGCGACAAGGTTCAGATGCACGGATGGGGCTGTGATCCTGACACTCCTCTAACACATGCAACCATACATCTGGAATTCTATGATAAAAATAATGTGCTCAGATATCAGATGGATAAAGTGACAGACGGCAGTTCAGAAGCGCCTGTTCAGAATCTTTGCGGCGGCGGAAGCAATCACAGGTTCACAGTTCTGACCCCGTCGATCTCAGCTAATTTCTCAGCTCATCCTCAGCCTTACACGGTAAAAGCATGGGTCAGAAGCACCAACGGAGACACAGATCTTTATATGGGCGCTAAAATTTTCACTCTTTCCCAGCAGTGTGGCGACGGATACATTGAAAGCCCTGAAGTATGTGATGACGGTGCGAATAACGGTGTTTACAATTACTGCAACTCTACATGCACCGGCCCGGGACCGAGATGCGGCGACAGCATAAAAAACGGTCCCGAAGCATGTGACGACGGTGACGGAGACAATACTGACGGATGCAAGAACGACTGTACTCTGGGAACCTGTTCACACCGTGTCGATGTTTACGGCTACAGTACGGAATACACAATAGATCTCATCATAAAGGACCAGGCGACAGGTGCGACGCTTCTTGATGATTACGGATGGTATATTGATGAAACTTTTACAGTCACGCACAGCCATTCAATAAAACTGGATTTCGACTGCTGGACTTCAAACGACGACTATGATTACAAACTTTATAACAAGTCAGGAGCCGAAATAAAATCTGATACCGGTTACGGATGTCCTTCGGATTATACCTTCACGGCAAATTGTGATTAGCTCAGATAAGGCGGTACTCTTTTAGAACTTCTGCAAGTTTTGCGATATTTTTCTCTTCCATTGTGTCAAGCGGTGCTCTGAAATTATTTGAGCAGAGCCCCATCATCCACAGCGATGTCTTTGCAGGAAGAGGGCTCGTTTCCATGAACATCGCATGATTGAGCTTGTTAAGCGATATCTGGATGTCGGAAGCCTGTCCGAATTCTCCTTTCAGAGCTTTCTCCACCATTGCTACACCGAGTTCAGGCAGAACATTCGTAAATACGCTTATAACTCCTTTTCCGCCCATCGAAATGAACGGAACTACTGTAAAATCGTCTCCGGACAGGAATGTGAACCGTTCTGTTCCGACCGCATCAAGATAGTCTGCAAACCTTCCGAGGTCTCCGCTCGCCTCTTTTACAGCGACTATATTTTCGATCTCAGCAAGCCTGGTCAGAGCATCAGGAGAAATGTTAAGCCCGGTGCGCCCCGGAACATTGTATACTATTATTTCAGCACCTGTTCTTGCGATCTCTGAATAATGTCTGTAAAGCCCTTTGGGCGTAGGCTTGTTGTAATAAGGTGTTACAATGAGGACTTTTGATATTCCTGCATTAAGAGCTTTTTCTGTCTGCATGACTGAATCAGCCGTATTGTTCGTTCCGGTTCCGGCAATGATCTCCATTTCCGGACAGTTAGATCTTATGAACTTGAAAAGCTCAACTTTTTCATCAAGTGTGAGCGTGGCGGCTTCGCCTGTTGTTCCTGCGGCGACGATCCCTGCAACTTTTGCCTGCTTTTGCAGTTCAAGCAGTTTTTCAAGAGCCTGAAAATCGATTTTTCCTGAATCATCGAACGGTGTCACGATGGCGGTGTAAACTCCTTTCATTTCTCCTCCGGATGTCAAAGGTCTATGTTCTTGATCGTAAGGTCAAGTATGGATCTTCTGCTTTTCAGTCTTTTATTTAGCTGTTCAACATAGTGAAGGTTGGAGCCCTTTACAGTTACATACACATTGCCGGTCTTTTCATGT
>JAKLDO010000089.1 GCA_022703485.1 bacterium | reverse complement strand
AGAGTTTTCAAAGCGGCGGGAGTTAACTGGTCGGAGGTGACTGAAGGTACGAACAGACCGATGTGTGTCGAAACCCCGATGTACGCTGTAATTAATGAGGATGGAGAATAACATGAACACATATGATTTTCTTATAATCGGTGCCGGCAGTATCGGAACTCCTCTAGCATATCACCTTGCAAAAAAAGGTAAGAAGGTCTGTGTCCTTGAAAAACATGCTTCATGCGGAAGAGGGCAGAACAGGGCTGCAATAGGCGGAATAAGGGCGACACACAGTGATCCAGCCAAGATAAAGATATGTACAATGTCGCTTGATCAGGTTAGAAACATGCATTCTGAGCATGGTATCGATATCGACTGGATAGAAGGAGGATATCTTTTCCCGGTGTATGACACGCAGAGGGAAAGAAATCTCAAAGACCTGCTGAAAGTTCAGAAAAAGTTCGGACTGAACATTGACTGGATAGATGCCGATGCGATAAAAGAACTGGTTCCTGGTATCAGTGATAACGGTCTTCGCGGGGGAACTTTCTCTCCCAATGACGGCAGTGCTTCACCTTTAAAGACGGCCGGCGCTTTTTTCAAGCTGGCAACTGCCGCAGGGGCTCAGTTCAAGTTCTATGAAAATGTCCTTTCAATGGAAGTTAAAGACCGTAAAGTTGTAAGTGTTAAAACAAACAAGGACACATATAGTGCGGCTGTCATCATAAATGCCGCAGGTGCCGACGCTAAAGATATCGGTAAAATGTATGGTGTCGATCTTCCGGTATATCCTGACTCACACGAGGCTGGGATCACTGAACCGGTAAAACCGTTCTTTAAACCGATGGTGGTCGATATAAGACCAGACTCTCATTCACACAACTATTATTTTTATCAGAATATTGAAGGTCAGGTCGTTTTCTGTATTACTCCGCATCCTAAAATAGCCGGAAAGGATACTGACAACACAAGCGAATTCCTTCCGCTCATGATAAAAAGGATGCTTGAGCTCTATCCGAGACTCAGGAATCTCAGAATAAGAAGAACATGGCGCGGACTTTACCCGATGACCCCGGACGGTTTTCCTGTAGTCGGTGTGACAAACGAAATAGACAATGTTTTTAATGCAGTTGGGATGTGCGGACAGGGTTATATGCTCGGTCCAGGACTTGGAAAGATAATATCCGACATGCTCATTGACAATTCTAAGGAATATGATTTCATCCTCAAACAGCTTACACTTTACCGTGATTTTTCCGGTGAGGAAATGTTGAAATAGATATAAATGCTTAAACATTATGAAAAAAAGGGATATTAAATGAAATCGTTTTTCGGAAGTAAAATTTTTTATTTTATTAAAAAATTAAAATACAAGATTAAGCCTGTGGAACCAAAAGAACTGCAAAAAAAAAGAGAAGAATTTTATAAGCAGTTTATAAATAAAGATGATGTAGTATTTGATGTAGGTGCAAATCTTGGAAATAGAACTCAACCATTTATTAATGTCGGTGCAAAAGTTGTCGCAATTGAACCGCAAGAGGCGTGCTGTGAACTTTTAAGGTTTAAGTTTGGCAATAAAATTCAAATAGTTTCAATGGGTTTGGGAGAAAAGGAGGAGATTAAGGATTTTTATGTTTCCAGCTCGCATACCATCTCATCTTTTTCAATCGACTGGATGGAATCTGTAAAAAAAGGCAGATTTAAGAATTATACATGGAACAAACCGATAAAAGTTCCTGTTACTACATTGGATAAGTTAATCTGTATTTATGGTAAACCGAAATTTATAAAGATTGATGTTGAAGGTTTTGAGCTTGAAGTTTTGAAAGGACTGACTCATGCAGTAGAAATGATAAGTTTTGAATATACAGTTCCTGAACAAATAGAAAGATCTGTCGATTGTATTATTCAAATTGAGAAACATAACCCGCAGATTGAATGTAACTATTCAATTGGAGAAAGCATGGATCTTGTGTTAGAAAAATGGGAGTCTGTGCCTGATTTTAAGAAACATTTATTTTCGCAGGAGTTTATTGCCACTAGTTTCGGTGACATATATGTTAGAACTAAAAAGGATTGATTAAAGTTTATAAACAGTGGACAAGGCATAGTAATTAAATGATAAAACACATCGTTATGTGGAAATTGAAAGATAGAGCTCATGGAAACACAAAAGAACGAAATGCGCAGTTGATGAAAGAGATGCTTGAAGCTCTCAACGGCAGGATCCCCGGTCTGATAAAGCTTGAAGTAGGAATCGATTTTTCAAAAACGGATACCAGCGATGATGTCGTGCTCTATTCTGAGTTCATGACAGAAAAAGACCTCGAGAACTATCAGAACCATCCCGAACATAAAGCAGTAATGCCGTTCATCATGGAAGCCCGTACAGAAAGGCGGGTTGCCGATTATAGATACTGATGCGTGTCTTTTTAAGCATAATATTTCTTTTTGCCTCTTTTTTTCTGAGTGCTCAGGTTAAAACCGGTCTTGATGTTCTCTCATCTGGCGGGTTCAAGGAGCTTTCGGGAAAGAAGGTTGCGCTTGTGGTCAATCATACTTCCGTGGATTCAAGCGGAAAGCATATTATTGATCTGATGCTTGATAAAAAGATTAATATAATCCGCATTTTCACTCCTGAACATGGGCTTAGCGGAACTCTGGAAGGAAGCGTAACTGATTCATTATATAAAGGAATTGCTGTTGTTTCGCTTTACGGCAGTAATAGAAAACCGAAACCGGAACAGATAATAGATGCCGATATAATTATTTTTGACATTCAGGATGCAGGTGCCAGATATTACACCTACCTTGCT
This sequence comes from bacterium, assembly GCA_022703485.1. Lineage (GTDB taxonomy): Bacteria > UBP6 > UBA1177 > UBA1177 > UBA1177 > JAKLDO01. Next base: position 8,657 of record JAKLDO010000089.1, on the reverse strand, counting down.
ACTCTTGCATATGTCCTTGAATCGGCAAAAACCGCCCAAAGACCTGTGATCGTACTTGACAGGCCCAATCCGGCTGGTGGTGAGATAGTTTCAGGTTTTGTCCCACCGGCTGAACTTACAGGAAAGTTTACAAGTATTTTTCCGATACCTACAAGACATGGAATGACGATCGGTGAAATTGCGAACCTGTTCAATGACCATTTCGGAATAAAAGCGGATTTCAAGGTAGTGAAAATGGAAGGGTGGAAGCGGTCAATGGTCTGGAAAGATACAGGACTCAAATGGATCCTGCCATCGCCTAATCTCAAAACACCGGAATCTGCAATTATCTATTCCGGAGCAGGCTGGATAGAAACGGCCGATATTTCTGTAGGAAGAGGCACAGTTTCGCCTTTTTTCATTTACGGAGCTCCATTTATTGACGGAGAAAAACTTAAAAAAGCATTGTCAGATAGCGGCATTAAAGGAGTTTCAATTGAACCTTTGTCTTTCACTCCTGATGATAAAAACCATAAATATTACGGCAAGTTGTGTAACGGCATAAAGTTTAGCATAAATGATCTGAAAGAATTCAGCCCTGAACTTTCCGGTCTTTATCTTCTTACAATTTTGCAAAAACTTTACCCGGATCAGCTGAAATTCAGCGGTGACTTCGACCTGAGTATCGGAGCTCGCGGAATAATTGAAAAGGTAAGATCGGGCAGTGATGCTCCGGATATTTATAAGGAAATGGAGACTTCATCAAATAAATTCAAAGATATCCGCAAAAAATTTCTTCTTTACTGAATTTGAAATCTCATGTTTTTTCTGTTAGGATGCCGCAAGTCGATCTAACTGGAGGAGCATTAATGTCAAAAGGAAGAGAACAGTGGGGGACTAAGCTTGGTGTAATTCTTGCAGTTGCCGGAAGCGCAGTGGGTCTGGGTAATTTCTTAAGATTTCCGACACAGGCGGCACTTGGCGGCGGCGGAGCGTTCATGATACCTTATCTTGTGTCATTCCTTCTTCTGGGGATCCCGCTGATGTGGGTTGAGTGGTCTCTTGGAAGAACGGGCGGGGAATACGGTCACGGCACTGCACCGGCAATACTTTACAGAATAACCGGCAGCAGGTTCATCAAATATTTTGCCTCAATAGGGATAATAATTCCGCTTCTCATACTTTTTTATTATGCGTTCATCGAATCATGGTCTCTGGCGTATGCTTTTTTTTCAGTGAGCGGTGCTTTGACTGAAGCGGCAGGTAAAAACGAGCTTGCTGATTTTCTCAGGGGATATCAGGGTGTCGTTTCAAATCAGTACTTTGACTCGATGTGGCTTGCTTATGGATTTTTCGTCGTCACAATAATTGTCAATTTCTATTTCATTTATAAAGGGGTTTCTTCAGGAATAGAAAAGCTGTCAAGGATCGCAATGCCTATTCTTGTTGTTATTGCGATACTGCTTGTCGGCCGTATTCTTACACTCGGAACTCCTGACCCATTAAAACCGGATCAATCTGTTGTAAATGCTCTTAATTTTGTATGGACTCCAGATTTTTCTGTGCTTTTTGAGTCACGGGTATGGCTGAGTGCCGCAGGTCAGATATTTTTTACACTTTCACTTGGAATGGGCGTGATAATGACCTATGCGAGCTATCTTAAAAAAAGTGATGATATCGCTCTTTCCGGACTTACTGCATCAGCAACAAATGAATTCTGCGAAGTTATCTTAGGCGGCTCTCTTGTTATTCCTGCCGCATTTATTTTTTTCGGACAGATACAGACAGTGCAAATCGCCCAGAGCGGTTCATTCAACATAGGGTTTGTCACAATGCCTAACATATTTGCCAATATGCCGGGCGGACCGTTTTTTGCATGTCTGTGGTTCATTCTGCTTTTCATTGCAGGTATTACATCATCAGTTTCAATGATACAGCCGGCCGTTGCATTCCTTGAGGATGAGTTCGGATTTTCAAGGAAAAAGACCGTGCTCATCATGTTCGCTCTGACCTTCCTTGCATGTCAGCCGGTCATTTTTTTCATGAAATACGGATTTCTCGATGAATTGGACTTCTGGGGCGGAACGGTTTTTCTCACGATATTTGCAACACTTGAAATAGTTGTTTTCGGGTGGATATACGGAATTGACAAAGGGTGGAAAGATCTTAACGAAGGAGCTGAAATAAAAATACCTTCGATATTCAGGTTCATAATAAAGTACATTTCACCCCTGTTCCTTTTCATTCTGCTTGGAACATGGACATATCAGATGTTCATCCCGACCATCATGATGAAAGGAGTTCCTGAAGAGAACAGACCGTACATCTGGGGTGCGAGGATATTCATTCTTGCAATCATAGGAGTGATGATGTACCTGATAAAGATAACAACAGAAAAGAGGCCGGAGGTGTCAAAATGAGCATGAGCGCTGCAATACTGATGGTCGCCGTCTGGGGCATCATAATAACATTGTGTGTTTTCTGTTTCTATAAAGTTTTTTCAAAAAAGGATTGACCTCTATGGAAAGAATTCTTGAAACACTGAAAGACGACATAGAGCTTCTTGAAACTGCCAGACTTATCGTTGAAAGGACGGAGATAAACGGGAATTCTTTAAAAAATGCGGTCAGATACATCCGCGAGATAAAACTCCGTGACAAGACCGGCTGCAGTGAAATAATGCGAAAAATTGATGCCGATGCCGTTTTCGGGAACACAGATCTTAATAGAAGGACAAAAAGCGAAGAGATAATAAAAAGACTTTATGCTTTAAGGTATCCTCTTTGGAGCGCGAAACAGGCAGAGTTCACAAAGCTCAGAAATAAATTCAGAGCACTTACCGGGGGAGAGATCGAATTCCCTGAATTTGCTGAAGGGAACAGCATAAAGATCATATTCACGGTCAGAAAGGAAGAAGATGCCGACAAAATGATCGAAGCAGTTTCAAAAGGGGCTGGGATAGTCAGGGAATCCCTTAAAAAAGTAAAAGAGTAGCATGCGTCCTCAAATTGAAAAGATAGTTATAGATCCGCAGTGTTCAGGTAATAGACTGCCTTTTGAAATAGCGGAAAAACTCAGAATTGATCCGGTATTCATGTCAAAAGATGATCTCGTGGCGTTTGTAGAACATAATCCCGGAACAGATATTTTCAAGACAGCTAAAAAGATTCTTTTCTTCACTGAGAACAAAGGGAGATTTCTTAAAAAATGTCCCGGCAGTAAGGGTGTAATATGTTGTAATTATTACACTATCAACAGCGTAACAGGTTGTCCTTACGACTGTTCATACTGCATTTTACAGCATTATATCGAGAACAACCCTTTCATTACTGTTTTTCTTAACAGGGAAAAGGCCGTTGAAGAGATAAAGGAATTCCTTAAAATTAATGACAGGATCAGAGTGGGGACTGGTGAGCTTGCAGATTCGCTTGCTCTTGATCATCTGCTTAATGAAACAGGTTTTTTTATTAGTGAGATAGTAGAAGCCGGACTTGAGAAAAAGGTGCAGTTTGAGTTTAAGACCAAGTCTGTAGAGACGGAAAGGCTTCTTGAAATCAGAAAAAAATATCCCGGTGCTGATATAATTGCAGGTTTTTCAGTGAACATTCCAGGTTTCCAGAAAGATGAAGAACCAGGCACGGCTTCGATCGAAGCAAGGATTAAGGCGGCTTTTGAGCTTCAAAAGACCGGAATTCCCGTAGCAATACACTTTGATCCGGTAGTTATGATAGAAAACAATCTTGATAAATACATATCACTTGCAGAGACGATATTTTCTTCGCTTGACTGTTCTCAAATTGCGTGGATAAGCATGGGAGGTTTCAGACATACGCTGTCTCTTACACAGACCATTGTTGAAAGATTCCCGGACAGCTCACTTCTGAGAGGCGAGATGTTCCCGTCAGATTCAGATAATAAACTCCGTTACCTCGCAAGCGTCAGAAGGGTTTATTACGCAGCACTGATAAAAAAAATAGCAGAATATTTCAATGGAGTTCCGCCGCTTTACATGTGCATGGAAAAGCCTTTCATGTGGGATGATATTGAGATGAAGCCTCAACCGCCGGTATTTTAACTTTTTGCGAATATCTGTCTCATCTTGGCTCTGAACAGATTCACCGATTCAGGATTAAGCGTTATGGAATTGGCCGCTGCGAGGATATCTTTTTCCTTTTCAAGAATGCCCCGGCTTGTTTCGATGGTATCAACAAGTTCCGGTGCAAAAGAGTTTACAGGGAAATTATCATACATGAAATCGGTAGCCTCAAAGGCTTTTACAAGCTCAAGTTCTGTTTTTGTATTAAGCATGTATCTGGTTACTTTCATATAAAAATCCTTTACTGCCCGTGCTGTAACAAGATTATTGAAAAGGGCGCTTTCATCGTCGAGTCTGACGGAGTCTGTAATATTTTTCAATGTACCGGAAATCAATTCAAGGTCTCTGACGGTATTGTAGACAGCATTCGATGCAGTCACATCAATGAATGTGTTTGCAATCTGTTCAAGACAGTCGGATATCGAAACAGCATTTCCGGGGGTTTTTATTTTCTCAAGAAGGACTGCGATCTTGTCCTGTATGTATGAGATAGTTATGATATCCCTGAGTTCAATGACAAAATCTTTTGTTGAATATTCACTGTTCTGAACGAACTGGTGTCTCTCTGAAACGAAATTCTCCATCATGTTGATCATGTTAGAACGGAGAAACGATCTGTCGCTCGGTATCACAAAAGGAATGACCGTTTTAAGCCACAGCATATAATTTATCATGTCTCTGATATCTTTAGAAAACCCTTCTGAAACATATCTCGTTATAAGGGTGTTGTAATCACCTCTGGCTAGTGTCCCCGGGTCACAGCTTTTTTCGTGAAGCGGATGGAGAACGGTCATATTCTCAATTGAATCGATAAAAAGATAGCTGGGTATGAAGTGAGGAAGTCCCCTGTCAATGAGGTTGAGCGAGTGACTGATGATATGGTGAAACGTCTTCATGTCCTTTTTAAGGTAGAAGAATTCGTTGTCAGGTATCTTTCTGTAAACCCGTTCTATCCTCTGGTTGTATCTCTCAAAGACCGGTTTGACGGTCTCAAGAAAATCCTTTTCAGCTTCTGTCTTGGGTTTTTTAAGAATTGCCCCTGTAAGGTGTATGACATAATCTATTATCACCCAGAAATCCGGAGAAAGCGCAAGGATTGCAGAAACTTCATTCTTCTGGTGGTGGATGTATTCAAGCAGTGAATTTCTATCCAGTGTCTGGGCTTCGTGAAGTTTTTTCAGCTGTTCATAATATCTGTTCAAAATAGTCTTCCCTGAAAAGTTTTATCAATTCCGAATTTCTCGAGAGTCTTTTTTGTTATGATCCTTCCTTTCGGAGTACGGGCTATGAACCCGGATTTTATGAGATAAGGTTCATAAACTTCTTCGATAGTCCTTTTCTCTTCACTTACTGATGCAGATATCGCTTCAACACCGACAGGTCCTCCGTTAAAGGAATCTATGATGGTCATAAGTATTGTACGGTCCATCTGATCGAGGCCGTCTTCGTCAATTTCCATCTGGTTGAGAGCGTATCGGGTTATCTCAAGATCTATGGTTCCGTTGCCTTTGATCTGGGCGAAATCGCGGATCCTTTTGAGTATCCTGTTCGCTATCCTCGGCGTACCGCGTGACCTTCTTGCTATTTCGTGCGCCCCTTCAGTGCTTGTTTTTATGTTGAGGATCTCTGAAGACCGTTCGACTATCTTCTGGAGCTCATCCACTGAGTAATAGTCCATTCTAAACACTATCTGGAACCTGTCACGGAGTGGGCTTGAAAGAGAACCTGTCTTTGTTGTGGCACCTATCAGAGTGAACGGCTCGATTGGAAGCCGCATGCTTTTGGCATGGGCGCCTTCACCGAGCATTATATCAAAAAAGAAATCCTCCATTGCAGAATAGAGGCTTTCTTCGACCGAAGCGTTCAGTCTGTGGATCTCGTCAATAAAAAGCACATCCTTTTCTTTAAGCGATGTCAGCAGTCCGGCGAGGTCTCCTTTTTTTTCTATTGCAGGCCCTGAAGTTATGAATATCTTAACACCCATTTCATTTGCCACTATCTGACTTAGAGTGGTCTTTCCAAGGCCCGGAGGTCCGGCAAGCAGAAGATGGTCGAGCTGACGATTGTCCTTTCTGGCCGCCTCCATGTAGATCTTGATGTTGTCAACAATGGTCTTCTGACCTATATAGCCTGCAAGATTTTGAGGCCTGAGGCCGCCTTCAAGAGATACTTCATCCTGACCGGCACCAGAATCCAGAATTCTGTCTTCCATTATCTTTTTCCGTTTATGATTCTTAGAGCTTCACGGACTATCTGTTCGGCCCGCATCTTTTCTTTTCCGTCGATCCTGTTAAGTGCAGTTCTGACTTGGAGAGGATTGTATCCCAGAGCCATAAGACCGTCTGCCGCATCGCGGGACTGGCTCGTTTCGCTGACTTCATGAGTTTCTGAACGTATAGAAGGATCAATTGAAACTTTGTCTTTAAGGTCTATGATTATCCTTTCCGCTGTTTTGGGTCCTACACCGCTTATTTTCTTGAAAAAACCTGAATTGCCTGAAGCTATTGCAAAACTTATTTCTTCAACTGTGGCGCTTGAAAGTATTGAAAGAGATGTTTTAGGTCCTATCTTGTTAACCTCTCTGAGCAGGTTGAAAAGATTCTTCTCTTCGATCTTTTTGAAACCGAAAAGAACGATGGCGTCCTCTCTGACCGAAGTTTCAATGAACAGTTCTATGCTGTCTCCCGTCTGATGCATTGAAGCAAGGGCGGGGGTCACGCTTACCTGATATCCTGTTCCGCCTTCTGTGAGAATGATTAACTCCCTTTCATCTGCATTGACGACGATCCCCTTTAAATATCCGATCATTTTTTACACCGAAAAAGCATGGGTTATTGCAACGGCCAGCGCATCTGCGGCATCTTCCTGCGGCACTTCCTTTAATTTGAGAAGTATTTTCACCATCTCCTGCACCTGGAACTTTTCAGCACGGCCTGAACCTGTGACAGACTGTTTTACCCTTGTGGGAGAATATTCAGACACAGGGATCCCGTGCACTACAGAAGCGCTTATGACGGCACCTCTTATGTGTCCGAGTTTCAGAGCGCTCTGAGCATTCACGGATATGAAGATATCCTCAAGTGCAAGATAATCAGGTTTGAACTCCTGAATAACATCGCAGACGCCTTTGAATATGAAAGCTACTCTTTCTTTGAACTCCATTCCTTTTGGAGGCATTATAAGACCGTTATCTATGTGTCTGAAAGTATTGGATATGACATTTATCGCACCGTAACCGGTCTTGATGCTTCCGGGATCTATTCCTAATATGATGAACCCGTCATTTTTCAAATCGGACTATTCCTCGCTCACGGTTGAGAAATCGATATCGTAATTTGCATAGACATCCTGAACATCGTCGCTTTCTTCAAGCGTTTCGATGAGTCTGAGAACCTGCTCCGCCACTTTACCCTCAACTTTGATGGTGTTCTGAGGTATTCTTGATATTTTACTTTCCTCAATGGTGTAGTTTTTTTCTGTCAGTGCGGAAGAAACAGCATAAAGATCTGAAACAACGGTCCTTACTTCCCATACGGTTTCATTGTCAAGAACATCTTCAGCGCCTGCTTCAAGGGCATCGTTCATGATCTGCTCTTCTGTGATGTTCTCCTTGGGAATGATTATCTGTCCTTTTCTTTCGAACATCCAGTTGACGCATCCGCTTTCGCCCATATTGCCGCCTGCCTTCTGGAAAAGTCTTCTCATTTCGGCAACGGTTCTGTTCTTATTATCAGTAGTGCAATCGACCATTACGGCTACTCCGCCCGGAGCATATCCTTCGTATGTCACTTCTTCATAAGCAACGCCCTCAAGTTCTCCGGTGCCTTTCTTTATGGCTCTTATGATATTGTCCTGAGGCATGTTATTGCTTTTTGCGTTCTGGATAGCGGTCTTAAGCCTAGGGTTGCCGTCGGGATCTCCTCCGCCTGTTTTTGCGGCAATGGTGATCTCTTTGATTATCCTTGTGAAAATTTTGCCTCTTTTGGCATCTGCAGCACCTTTTTTGTGTTTAATGGTGCTCCACTTATTATGCCCTGACATCGAACCCTCCGTTAAAAATAGATTGATACAAAAAAAGCATTGCTTTTTAACATAAAATCAGCTTCTATGCAAGTTTTTAAACCTGCAAAAAATTGACTAGTCATGCAGTATTAAATAATATCCTGACCGTACAGGTGTCCGTTTTTTTAACGATATTGACGGGATTTTATCATGAAAGTATTATTTGCAGTTTCAGAATTGAGCCCATACGCTTCATCAGGAGTGCTTGCCGATAATGCCAGGAATTTTCTGATGTGTGTCGATAAGGACATTGAGATGGAATGTGTCATCCCGTTCTACAGCACCATTGATGAGAAAAAGTACGGCATCACTCCTACAGGAAAAGGCTTCCAGGTGCCTGTCGCTGATAAGTTCGAGAATGCCGAGATATGGCAGGGAGTGCATCCTGACACAGGCACTAAAATGTGGTTCATCGCAAGCAGGTATTTCGAGCGTGACGGTCTGTACGGCAATGCCGCAGGAGATTACCCGGACAATTCTGAAAGGTTTGTTTTCTTTTCAAGATCTGTACTGGAACTTG
>JAKLDO010000088.1 GCA_022703485.1 bacterium | reverse complement strand
CATTTTTAAAATGCCTGTCTATTTCTATTGATTTTTTTTATTCAGGAAAGTTTACCCACTACTTTTTTACAGGAGCCATTTATTTGTGGTCCTTGTGGCAGTGACGGTCATTTTCCTTGTCTCCTGCGGAAATGATACCGGTGATTCAGGAAATACGGGCGACACTGGCAATACCGGAGACGACACAGGTGATACCGGAACAGATGACACCGGCGATACAGGTACAGATGATGACACAGCAGATACCGGAAACACAGGTGATGATGATACTGCTGACACAGGAGACACAGCTGTAGAATGCATAGGCATATCATTTGAAAATCTCGCATTAAGCACACAGTACACAGGATATGAAGGAGCTCCGGCTGATCAGATAGGCGATCCGTCAGGGCAGGATTTCATTTCGATACAGTTCTACAAAGAGGATTATTCCGAAATAACAGAACTTGTTCCCGGAACATATAACCTTGCTGAAGGACTCAACGCAAACTACGGAACATGTCTTGAATGCGTTCTCATATATGAAGACTTCGACGGAGAGGCAAAAACATACTTCCAGCAGAGCGGAACTCTTACTATATCCGAGATAAAAGCAGGAACGATAGAATCAAAAGGAACTATCTCAGCGAAACTCATCGAGGTAACAATAAACAGTGAAGATTACTCATCAACACCTGTCGAAGGCGGCGGATGCTATGAGATCGAAGCAGGCGCATGGGATAACATCTGTGTTCCTGACTGCACAGGCAAGATCTGCGGAACTGACGGTTGCGGAGGAACATGCGGTGACGGCTGTGACGCTGAAAAGACCTGCAACGCTGAAGGAACAGAGTGTGTAGATTATTCCTGCACTGCCATAACCATCGGTACGGCTGAATCTGTTGATGTGATGGAATCGGAGAATTACTGGTCATACAGCGCCGGGTACGAACCGTCAACAGGAGAGGAATCTGCTGACGAAATACTTGTCCAGATCTTTGCGGCACCCTCTGCTGAGGACTCATTCGACCTCGCAGGAACGAACTATTCAGATTCCGACCAGCGGATACTCGCCCTTGAGGACCCTGTCTACGATACAGGCGGGAACCTTACAGGGCTTGGAAAGATGTATTTCCAGCAGAAAGGCACCATATCTTTCGAATCTTTTGATCCGGCGACAGGAAAGACGAAAGCTAACATTTCGAACCTCAGGCTGATAGAGGTCACAATAGAACAGGGTACTTACATATCTACACCCGTTGACGGCGGGACATGCCTTGAAATAGCGGCAGGAACGATAGATATCCAGTAAGCTTTTCTTGATTTTAAGCTTCAGAGAAATATTATCTAACAGCAATTAGATCAGGGAGATCTTCAGTTGAACGGCTGTCTTGTATGCAAAAGCGCTGTCAAAGGAGATGAACTTTTCTGTAAAGAGTGTTCTAAGTTCGCTTTAGTTTCAGTGAGAACATGCCGATACTGCGGCGCTTTCGTTCCTGTTCCTGTTGACAAAAGATGCCGTTCATGCAAAGGTAAAACTCTCTATTTTGATTTGATCTATTCAAGTTTCATCTACTGCGGCGCCGTTGAAAGCGCAGTTTCGATGATGAAATACGGAAAAATAAGGCATTATGCGGAAGTAATGGGAGATCATCTTGCAAAGGATGTTCCGGAATGCATCACAGAGGGAAGGACCGTTATCTTCCCTCCTATGAGATTCCTTGATAAGTTCAAACGGTCTTTCAATCAGGCAGAGATCATGGCGGAAAAGATCGCTGTCCGTCACGGGCTTAAAATAGATCCTGGTCTCATCAGAAAGGTGAAAAGGACGGAACCGCAGGCATCTCTCAGTTACGAGAAAAGGCAGATCAATCTCAGAGACGCTTTCAGACTTACAAAAAGCGCTGAAAACGGCAAATTCGTTCTGGTGGATGATGTCTGCACCACATTTTCAACGATAAACACCATATCAAAACTGCTGAAAGATAATGGTGCGCAAAGTGTTACTGCAGTCACATTTGCAAGAACTTCAAGGTATTTCAGTTAGATAACAGATCAAACCATTCAGAAAATTTTTTCACACCGTCTTTCACATAGAATTCCTTCCGGTTTTTCTTGCCGAGATCGTTGGGATTGTCTATCAGGGAAAAATTGGCGTTCACAGGCTGGAAACTGCCGTTTTCATTGATCATTTTCCTGAGTATTCCGCCTGTCATGGTCTCTTTCGGCGGTAACGGAACATTTTCAAGACCTTTCATCCGGTTAAGTATCTCAAAAGCCGCCCACATTCCTGAAAAAATGCTTTCGTTATAGCCTTCGACCCCGCTGAGCTGCCCGGCAACATAGACATTATCCATCGACCTCACCCTGACACCCCGTTCAAGAACAAGAGGTGCGTTCAGGAAGCTGTTCCTGTGAACCGAGCCGTATCTTACAAATTCGGCTTTTTCAAGTCCGGGAAGGAGTCTGAACACCCTTTTCTGCTCACTCTGCTTCATCCTTGTCTGGCATCCCACAAGATTAAGGACCGATCTTTCAGCATTCTCGGCCCTCAACTGTACAACAGCAAAAGGTCTTTTCCCTTTGAACTCGAAGCCGACAGGTCTGAACGGACCGAAGACGAGTGTCTGGAAACCTCTCGAGGCAATTACCTCTATCGGCATGCACCTTTCAAAGAATTCAGGCTTTTCAAGTTCGCTCCAGCCGAGCTTTTCAGCGTTCATAAGTTCATTATAGAACAGTGTGAATTCATCTTTTGTCATCGGCACATTGAGAAAATCAGGATCGCCCTTCCCGTAACGGCTTCCCCAGAAACATTTTTCCGTATCTATGCTTTCAAGTGTCACAAGCGGAGCTATGGCATCATAGAACGAGCCGCCTGTCTCCGAGATAGATCTGAGCATTTCACTGCCTGTCAGCGGACCTGTTGCAATTATATAAAGATCGGCCTGATAGGCTGATCTCAGTGCTCCGACAGTCGTGATATTTCCGCCTTTAACAAATGATATATTTCCGGAATCATTCAGCATTTTTAAAACAGCATCTGAAAAGGCGGCTCTATCCACAGCTAGACTTGCTCCTGCCGGAACCGAACACACAGACGCCGCTTCAAGAAGTTTCGAGCCCATGATCCTCATCTCACTTTTGAGGAGAAAGCTCGCGGTGGAAGGTGATTCCGATTTCAGGGAATTTGAGCAGACCAGCTCGGCTGGACCTTCCATCGAATAGACTTCGCTGTTAATGAAAACAGGCTTGGAATCTATAAGTTCAACTGAACATCCTTTATCTGATAACTGGAGCGCTGCCTCAGAACCGGCGAGCCCGGCACCGAGGATCACTATTTTCATTTAGGTTTATGACCGCAGCTCTGGCAGACTTTGCCTGATCTTTTCTTTTCAACTACATATGCAAAACCGCATTTTTCGCATTTTTCACCCGGAACTGGAGCATACCAGCTGACAAAGTCGCACTTCGGATAGTTCGTACAACCGAAGAACACCTTGCCCCTTTTCGAGCTTTTCTGAGTTATTTTTCCGCCGCAGCCTTCTTTCGGACAGTCTGCAACGAACTTCTCCTCTCTTATTATCGTTTTGCATTTCGGATATGCACTGCATGCTTTAAATTCACCGAAACGGCCTTTCTTCATAACTATCGGACTGCCGCAATTAGGACATTTCTCATCAAGAGACACTTCTTTGGGCTGTTCTACTATCTTCAGCCTTACATTTTCACCGTCCTTTTCGTAAGAACCGGCAAAATCACAGTCCGGAAACGCTTCACAGCTCAGGAATGGCTGATTCCCTTTCTTTGACCATCTGAGAACCAGTTTTTTGCCGCATTTAGGACACGGATCATCTGCATATATCTTCTTCTTACCATCTGTTTTCACCTGCGTTATGCCTGAATCAAGCGCTTTGGTGAATGTATCGTAGAATGACCTGACAACTTCAAGCCAGTCCTTGTCACCAGTCTCGACATAGTCAAGCTCCGACTCCATTCCTGCCGTGAAATTGATGTTGATAATCTGCGGGAAAAAATCTTCGAGCGTATCACTGACAAGCTCACCGAGCTCCGTTGACTGAAGTGCACCCTTAGGCTCTTTCATTCTTTCGATATAGTTCCTCGAAACTATCTGTTTTATGATAGTGGCATAGGTGGAAGGTCTACCTACGCCCTGCTCTTCAAGTTCTTTTACAAGGCTTCCTTCCGTGAATCTGGGAGAAGGTTTGGTGAAATGCTGTTCACTGACCACAGAAGCCACAGTGAAACTTTCGTTCTCGGTCATTTCAGGAGCGGTCTCACCATTACCGTTCTTTTTGTATATCTTTTTGAAACCGTCAAACTTCTGAACACTTACTGACTTTCTGAAAGTATATTTCTTCTCTTTGTCCTCTATCGTGATGACGGTACTGTCATAAACAGCCTCTTTCATCTGTGTCGCAACGAACCTTTTCCAGATAAGAGTATAAATGTTAAGTTCATCGCGGGTAAGATAAGGTTCCGCCTTTTCAGGAGTTATCGCCACATTTGTAGGTCTTATGGCTTCGTGGGCATCCTGCGTCTTTCCTTTCTTGTTCTCATAGACCCTTACTTTTGCAGAAAGATAATCATCGCCGAATGTACCTGTTATGAACTCTCTGAGCGATGCGTTCGCTTCTTCAGATATCCTGAAAGAATCAGTTCTCATGTATGTTATGAGACCGGTCGGACCTTCATCACCGATATCCTTACCTTCATACAGAGACTGGGCTATTCTCATTATCTGCTCGGCAGTATAGTTGTGATATTTTGATGCTTCCTGCTGAAGATTACTTGTGTTCAAAGGAGGAAGCGGAGACTCTTTCTTCTCCTTTCTGTCTATTGAAGTGACTGTGAATGTCTTTGTGTTCTCGATATCCGATTTTATCTGTGAAGCCTCGTCACCGTTCTTTATTGCAAGCTTTGCACCGCTCATCTTTTCAAGAGCGGCTTCCACCTTTCCGGGCCTTCCGTTAAACTCGGCCTTTATTGTCCAGAACTCTTCAGGAACAAAAGCCCTTATCTCTTTTTCTCTTTCAACGACCATTTTAAGTGCGACAGACTGAACTCTGCCGGCACTGAGACCTTTCTTTACACTTCTCCAGAGGAACGGAGAAAGCTTGTATCCGACTATTCTGTCAAGTATCCTTCTCGCCTGCTGTGAGTTGAAAAGGTTCTCGTTAAGGCTTGAATATTCATCTATCGCTTTTTTAGCGGCGGTCTTCGTTATTTCGTGGAAAAGCACCCTTCGAACCTCTTTGTCACCGAAAAGTGATGCGATATGGAACGCGATCGCCTCTCCTTCACGGTCAGGGTCGGAACCGATGTATATCTCTTCTGCCTCGGCGGCTTCTTTTTTAAGCATGGCTATCGTTTTTTCTTTGCCCGGAATTGTCTCGTATTTGGGCTTGAAACTGTTCTCTATCTCAACTCCCAGTCTTTTTGCCGGAAGGTCGATTATGTGTCCCATTGACGCAACGACTTTAAATCCTTTCAGATACTTTGTCAGAGTTTTTGCCTTTGTCGGTGACTCAACGATTAGTAGCTTCATGATCTTTCCCCACTTGTTTTATAAATCTTCCCGGGTCCTTCGAAAACGATATCTTTCATCATGAGGCTCAGCAGTACGGCCGGCAGTCGGCCCGGTCCAAGCCCGCAACTGATCGAAAGAGTATCAAAATCCATGCCGCCCCCGCTATTCCTCACAGCATCAAGAACCGCACGCTCATCCTTTTCAAGTTCTTCAAATTTAGAAGGATGAATTCTGCTAATATCCTTAAATATTGTTTTTTTGCAACTAAAAAATTCATCTATCTGTGACATATCGGTCAGAAGTTCGACAGATCCATCCCCTGCACACCCTCTCAGGAACTGATGATTTCCCGAAAAAAGCTCATCATCTATCTGCCCCGGCACGACAAACACTTTGCGGCCCGATTCCCTTGCAAGCCTTGCCGTTATGAGACTTCCGCTTTTTGTGGAGGCCTGTACGAGAATGAGCAGTGAACACATCTTAGCGACAGTCGTGTTCCTCACCGGAAAATTATGCCGAAGCGGCGGAGTCGATGGGGGGAACTGTGAAATGAGAGCGCCGTTGCGTCTGATCTCATCCGCAAGACCGACATTCTCCTCGGGATATATCACATCTATTCCCGTTCCGAGGACGGCTATAGTCCTTCCTCCTGCCTTAAGAGCTGCCCTGTGCGATTCGGTATCTATGCCTCTTGCGAGCCCGCTTATCACAGTCTTTCCGTTCCTCACGGCGGCTGTAGCGCAAAGCTGTGCTACCTTTATGCCGTAAAGTGACGGCTTTCTGCTTCCGACTATCGCCACACCGTCCCTGTCCGGCTCTCTCAGCTCACCGTCTATAAAAAGAGATAGCCCTATCTCGGGTCTGCAGTTAAAAAGAATGTCGGGATGTCCGGAGCTTCCCGGTTCTGCTTTAAACATCACAAAGATTCCAGAAATTTCCTCATTTCATCTATCTGACCGTCCGGAGTTGAAGCTCCGGCAGTGATACCGACGGTTCCGGCACCTTTTAAAAGCTCAAGCACATCCTGTGTCAGGCCTTCGGGGCTTTCCACCATGAAAGAGCGCGGATTCCTTTCCAGAACGACCTGAAAAAGCTTCGCCGTGTTGGATGAATTGCTTCCTCCGAGAACTATCATAGCATCAACTCTGGATGCAAGTTCTCCTGCCGAATCCTGCCTGCGGAGCGTGGCTGTGCATATTGTCTGGGCCGTCTGGAACGATACTGACCTGTCTGTGCCGATGAGCTTTCTTATCTTTTTAAGAAGATTCTCATAGTTTGCAGGCCTTGAAGTCGTCTGAGCGACAGCATATATTTTTTTATATTTAGATAAGATCTCTCTGAGCGAACCTTCTACATCAGGAGAGTATGACGGAGGCACCACAGTGAAAGGCCCTTTTATCCTTGATGTTATCCCTTCGACCTCAGAATGGTCTTTGTCACCCATGACTATGACGAAGTATCCGTCCATTGATTTTTTTTCAACAAGCTGATGTATCCTTTTTACATAAGGACAGGTCGTGTCTACGACTGTAAGACCTTCCATCCCGTTCAACCGCTCTTCTGTGTCAAGTGTGACACCGTGACTTCTGACGATGACTACCGAATGTGCCGGAACACTGTCGATGTCAACTGTATTCACCCCTTTGCGGAAATATTCGTCCACCACTCTCGGATTATGGATGAGCGGGCCGAGCATGACCGCCGTCCTGCCTTCAGATACAGCTTTTAATGATGCTTCATCAAGCAGGTCAAGCGCCCTTCTAACTCCGAAGCATACTCCTGAATTCTCTGCTATTATCACTTTCAAGACGATATTTCCCTTTCATTTGCATATTTTACTATCAGGTCGGCAGTTTTGACAAGATCTATGTTCGTATTGTCAACAAGTATCGCGTCATCGGCCTTTTTAAGCGGAGCGACCTTTCTTCCTGCATCCTGTTCGTCTCTTTTCTTTATCTCTTCGACAAGTTTTTCAAAAGACATTTCTGCGCCTTTCGCCTTGAGATCGAGCATTCTTCTGCCGGCCCTTTTTTCGGGAGATGCCGTAAGGAATATCTTGAGCTCGGCTTCGGGCATTATCACTGTACCTATATCACGGCCCTCCATTACGACACCGCCTTTTGCCGCATATTTTTTCTGCATCGCAAGAAGAGCGTCCCTTACAAAAGGCAGGGCCGAAACACTGCTTGCCAGCATACTTACTTTCTCTGTCCTTATATAACCCGTCACATCATGACCGTTCACATATACCCTATTCACACCCTCTACTATCCTGAAGGAGACATCGAAATCTTTCAGAAGAGCTTTTATCCCCTGAGCATCCTCAAGTTTGACAGTATCGTTCATAAGCAGGGCCAGACAGCGGTAAATTGCCCCTGTGTCGATATATTCATACCCGAGTTTGTCCGCTACAAGCCTGCTTACACTGCTTTTTCCGGCTCCGGCCGGTCCGTCGATCGCTATCCTTATCCTTTTCATTTCAACACCCCCTGAAAAGCAGACCGATTATAACAGCCGTGATGATAAAATCAAGCAGTGCACATGAAGATTTTCTTTAGGAAATAAAACGGTTTTTTTATATCACTTGAGAGATATCATTACATCGTCAATATAGATGCCGGGGAACGAACCTGTGCCTCCCTGGATCGTATCGGAATAGAAAATGAAACTTATCGTGACCGTTTCCCCTGCAAGGAAAGAAAGATCAGAGGAAAAACCCGAGTATGTGTTGTTGGCGCTTGTCCCTCTAAGACCTGTTTTCACCGCATAATTGGTCCCATCCGTAAGGGCTTTGAAAGTACCGAGAAGTTCAATATTTTCAGCATTAAGGATCAGTTCTGTCTCTGCATCAGATCCGGACTTGTATGTCACCACCATTCCGTCGAACCAGTTGGGTTTTCCAGTCGTTGAATCTGTGTCAAAATCGGTATTCACATAAGCAGAGAAAGAAAGTTCATAACTTCCGGTTGCCGGAATGTTTATCTCATCTGATATTGTAGCCGTACTGTTGACCTTGACAGTATATCCGTCGGTGAGTTTTGTAGCAAGTACACCTTCGCCTGTCGAAGCTTCATTCAGTGTCACCCCTCCGATATCATAATAAGGAAGCCCTATCTCCCAGTCACCGCTGAGCGTCCATTTTGCATCTCCGTTCTCAAAACCGTCTGAAAAGAGGATGCCTGTGTTCTCTTCGCATGTTACTGTGTCCCATCCTGAGCAGTCATCAAGGCAGTATGCTTTCCCCCCTTTGTACAGGGATGGATCTATTTCCATGCAGTTTATCAGTGTCTCTTTTTCACATATTTCTACTCCTTCGACTTTTTCGTCTCCGCATACGGCGACGATCTCGACACACTGAGACACATCATACCCTGAGCAGTCATCTTTGCATGTCGCATTACCCCCGGAATAGAGCTTGCTGTCAAGTACATTGCAGTCAGTAACATCTTTGTCACATATTTCTCCAAAGGAAATCTCGCCGTCTCCGCAGTAATCGTCCAGCTCTTCGCATGTCACAGTGTCATATCCGTCGCAGTTGCGGTTGCATTTAGCCTTTCCCCCCTTGTACTTAGAACTGTCTATTTCGACGCAGTTCTTCAGGTCACCGTCACATATCTCAGGTGCTTCTGTCACATCATCTCCGCAGACTGCATCACTTTCCACACATGTCACGGTATCCCATCCGGAGCAGTCATCCTTGCATTTTGCCTTTCCGGAAAGATACAATGCAGGGTTAAGCTCTGTGCATTCAATGAGCCCTCCGTCACACTCTTCACTGCCTTCGACACTGCCGTTTCCGCAGTTACCCTGCTCGACATCATCCCCGGTCTCATTATCGGTATCGGACTGTGTTTTGCTGTCACTGTCAGCGCCTTCTGAATCGTTGACTGGTTTCCTTGTGTTGTCACCGCATGACACCATCAATGTAAAAACAATGAACAACACCATTGATAAAAGCGTTTTTTTCACAATGCGCTCCTTTTGTTAAGTAAAACAGATAAAATTGTATCGTTTTTTCATTTTCAGTCAAAAATCTACTGGAAATAGCCTTTTCTATATGATATAAAAATGTCCATGATACTGGTAGGAAGTCCTTTCTTCTACATAACCCTGCTTTCAGGCGGGATCTTATGGTTCTTAAGAAAAAGATACCGTTCCACTGCATTCAAAGTTGCAGCGATCAATATCGTCTCCATTCTCTTTCTGCTTTCCCTGTTCGATTCCGTCGCTGTGAAAATGTTCTCGAAGGTAGATTCGTTCAGGGTCCCGGACAGCCGTTTCCATCACGGGCTTAAACCTTTTGTAAATGAGATCACTGCATGGGACAAGGACGGCAAGTTCAAGTACACAATAAAGACTAACTCTCTGGGTTTTGTTGATGGATCGACCAGAATTGTCGACAAGAAAAAAAACGGAAAAAGGATCATGCTGATCGGTGACAGCTTCATTGAAGGTGTCGGATACAAATGGGAGGACACTGTTGCAGGCATGCTGTCCGAAAAGCTTAAAAAAGACGGTGTCGAGGTCCTTAACGCGTCTGTTGCAAGCTATTCGCCGAAGCTCTACTGGCTGAAAACAGAGTATTTTCTTAACATGGGTCTTGAAATAGATGATCTTTATGTTTTTGTGGATGTATCTGATATAATTGACGAAGTTGTTTATGATTATTTTGTTCCAGAAACTTTTTCAAAGTTCAGACAGGATCTTGAACCTGTCATAGATTTCTTTTCCAAGAATTCATTCGTTTTCAGGAACTACCGCATAAAGCATGTTCTCAATCAGAAAAACCCATACCAGGAAGATTCAGTTTTCTGGGGCGGGCTTAAGAACTTCTATCTTCTTAAACCCAAGTGGATATATAACGAAGGCGCTTACGAAATGTACGGCAGAAAAGGGCTGGGGCTTGCAAAAAAACATATGGATAACATCTATAAACTCTGCAAAAAAAGAGGCATCAGACTGCATATCGGTGTGTGGCCGTGGTACATCAACCTTACTGAAAAACATGAAAGAAAGCATCTTGAGATATGGAAAAAGTTCGCATCAGACAGAAAAATAGATTTCATCCAGTTCTATGATATTTTTGAGGCCATTCCTGTCGAAGCGGTCGGCGATTATTTCATTCCCGAAGACATTCACTGGTCGAAAGAGGGTAATTTCATTGTTGCCGAAAAGCTTTATGAACATATCAACAGTTTAAAAGGAGAGAAGAAATGAACCTGCTGAAAAAGATCAATTATGAAAAGATAGTGGGGTACATCGAACAGCTTGTTAACATACCTTCTCCGACCGGATACACCGCCGAGATCCGTGATTTTCTCGTAGAATTTGCCAGGAATCATCAGATAAATTATAAAGTTACAAAAAAAGGGGCTGTTATATTCTCATTCGGTCCGGCCAATCCGGGGACGGTATTTGCGGCCCATATCGATACTCTTGGCGGAATGGTAAGTTCCGTGAGCGAAAAAAGGGTGAAGATAACTCCGATGGGCGGCTTCCCTGCACTTTACATCATCGGCGAAAGGTGCACTGTCCATTCAAGGTCCGGAAAAGTGTATGCCGGGACATTCCTTCCTGACGATCCTGCTGTTCATGTCAACAGCAAGCTCAAGGACATGAAGCCCGATTTTGATAACTGTTCCATAAGGATGGACATTGAGATAAAGGATGAAAAGAAAATGACCGATCTGATCAATGTCGGCGATTTTGTTTCATTTGATGCAGGATTCAGGACTGTCGGCGGTTTTGTGAACTCAAGGCATCTTGATGACAAGGCTTCGGCCGGGATATTCCTTCATCTTTCGACACTTATCAAAGACCTCGAAAAGCATCTCGACCAGCGGGTATCGTTCTTTTTCAACATTACCGAGGAGACGGGGCAGGGACTTGCCGGAATGCCGGAAAATGACGACCTGATAGTTGTCGACATGGGTGTCGTGGGAAGTGAGCCGGCGGGAAGCGAAAAATGTGTCAGCATCTGTGCAAAGGATTCATCAGGTCCGTACAATTACGATCTCACCAACGACCTCGTCGAGATAGCAAAGAAATTTGAAATAGATTACAAGATAGATGTATTCCCCTACTACGGTTCGGACGGATCGGCACTTCTGCGTTCATGCAGTGATTCAAGGGTCGCCCTGATCGGACAGGGAGTTGACGCAAGCCACGGCTACGAAAGGACCCATGTCTCAGGACTTCACGCCACAGCATCCCTCGTAATGGCATACATCTTCAAGGATAAAATGCCGGTGTAATTCAGCGTCTCTTTTACTGTTTT
>JAKLDO010000087.1 GCA_022703485.1 bacterium | reverse complement strand
AGGGTCGATGAGAGAACGGTCTTTACCGCCGTAAGCCTCGTATGCAAGATATGCAAGGGCGCCGCGGACCATCTTTCCTCTTGAAATGAACTCTTTTATCTTTCTGAAGGAATCATCCGGCCATCTGTTCTGTCCCGAGAAAACAGCGCTCTGTCTGTCAAGTTCAGCATCAAGATACTGTTTCAGAAGCAGTTTTTTTTCTTTTACATAACTGTTCATTCAAACTCCGGACCGATGATTTATAAGCACATTGATATTTAACTGCCATATTCAAGGTTGTCAAGAAAGAGGGAAAGGGTGTCAACTCACCCGGCTTTAGACAAGCTCAAGCCACCCTCTCTTGGCAAGAGAGGGTCTGGGCAGGACATGTTCTGCAGTGTTTGCTTTACTTTTTTGAGTTTAATCGTTAGTTTAAATTACTTTTTTATCGATTTGAGGTGTTTAAGCATGGAATCTTTGAAAGAAGCGGTCAGATTTTTAAGGAAGAATCAGACAAAAGCTGAAGGAGTCTTCTGGCAGGCTGTTAGGAACAGACAGTTGAACGGGAAGAAGATCACCAGACAGTTTGCAATAATTTTTAACTATGAAAATTCCCGAAGGTTCTTTATTGCTGATTTTATTTGTTTTGAACACAAAGTGGTCATAGAAATTGATGGAAAGATACACTTGAAACAGAAGGATTATGATGAAATGAGAAGCCACATAATCAATGTTTTAGGATATAGAGTTATCAGATTTAAAAACGAAGATGTTATCGATAATATCGAAAAAGTTAAAAAGGAACTGATGGATTTTCTGGAAGGTCCTCCGGTCTGTTTTTCACCCTCTCTTGGCAAGAGAGGGCCGGGGTGAGTTTTATCTTGAGAAAAAACGGGTGATATTGTATATTTCGAATCTGTAAGAATAACGATTAAAGGGGTTTTGTGATGGCTGAATTCATTAAGACGCTGGAAAAGCTTGTGTCAGATCTCGGTGCTCTTGCCTGGGGTCCGCCGATGCTGATCCTCCTTGTCGGAACAGGAATTTATCTGACAATTCTGTTGAAAGGACTTCAATTCACTACACTTTTTTATTCTCTGAAGCTGATATTCATAAAAAAGAAAGATGCACACGAACACGAAGGTGACATCTCGAATTTCCAGGCGCTGATGACTGCTTTGTCTGCAACTGTCGGAACCGGAAACATCGCCGGAGTTGCAACAGCTATAGCCGCAGGAGGTCCGGGAGCCCTTTTCTGGATGTGGATGACAGGGCTTGTCGGAATGGCAACAAAATATTCGGAAGCTGTGCTTGCAGTCAAATACCGTGAAAAAGATAAGAACGGAAACATGTGCGGCGGACCGATGTATTATATTTCAAAAGGACTCGGACAGAAATGGATGGGCGTTCTTTTTGCTATTTTTGCATCAGTTGCGGCTTTCGGGATAGGCAATATGACCCAGTCCAACTCAGTCGCGGCGGCAATGCAGTCAACTTTTAGTGTTCCGGTCTGGGTGACAGGTCTTTTTCTGATGATAATATCTGCATTCGTTCTTATCGGCGGGATTAAAAGTATCGGAAAGGTCACATCTTTCCTCGTTCCTGTGATGATAGGGTTCTATGTCATCTGTTCGCTGTTCATCATTTTCGTGAATTTCAACATGGTCCCTGCGGCATTTGAGCTTATTTTTGTTCAGGCGTTCACTCCGACGGCGGCGGCTGGCGGATTCCTGGGCTCAACCATTATGCTTACGATCAGAATGGGTGTTGCAAGAGGCGTCTTCTCAAATGAATCCGGACTTGGAAGTTCACCTATCGCGGCAGCGGCGGCCCAGACAAAACATCCGGTATATCAGGCACTTATCTCAATGACACAGACTTTTATAGACACGATAATAGTATGCACGATGACAGGTCTTGTAATTGTAATGTCAGGGCTTTGGACAAGCGGTCAGAACGGTGCCGAACTTACTTCCAACGCATTTTCCTGGGGAATTTCAGGAGGCAATATAGTTGTTGCGATAGGACTGATGCTTTTTGCATATTCAACAATACTGGGATGGTGCTACTACGGGGAAAAGGCCATAGAATACCTTTTCGGAGAGAGATCAATAAAGCCTTACCGCTATGTTTTCATTGTTTTTGTGGGAGTAGGTGCAATATCAAAGCTTGATTTTGTATGGTCGGTATCTGACACTTTCAACGGGCTGATGGCTCTTCCGAACCTTATCGCACTTGTTCTGCTTTCACCTGTAGTTGCAAAAGAGACGAGAGATTTCCTGAAAAACCATAAATAGGATAAATGATGAAAAGAGTTAAAACGGTAATTCTCGGGGCAGGGCTGAGCGGTCTGTCCGCGGCATATCATTTAAAGGGCAGAGATTTTGTAGTAATAGAAAAGGCCGGCAAACCCGGCGGTCTGTGCACTTCTGAACAAAAGAACGGGTTCACATTCGATCAGACCGGTCACTGGCTCCACATGAGAGATGATAGGATAAAGTCGCTTTTCAGCATGCTTTTCGGTGATGAATTCGTTGAAATAGTTAGAGAAACCTTTGTTTTTTCGTATGGCGTCTATACGCAATATCCTTTCCAGTCAAATACTTACGGACTTCCGCCGCAGATAATAAAGGAATGTGTCGTGGGTTTTGTGAAAGCGATGTATGAAAATGACAAGTCGAAAGCGGGTGAAAATTTCTATGAGTGGTGCATGGCGTATCTTGGTGAAGGGATTTCAAAGCATTTCATGATCCCTTACAACACAAAGATATATACAGTCCATCCTAAGGAATATGCAAGTCACTGGTGCGATTATTATGTGCCGAAACCTACTCTGGAACAGGTGATCGAAGGTGCCGTTACCGCGCCGTCGCAGAAAAATGTGGGTTACAACGCAACATTCAAATATCCAGAGAACGGTGGAATAGGGGAGCTTCCGAAAAGGCTTTTTGATAAGTGTGAAAAAGAGAAGTTTATCTTCAATGTCCATCCGGTCGGGATAAATTGTGATGAAAAGACGATAAAACTATCAGACGGAGAAGTGCTGAAATATGAAAATCTGATAAATTCGATACCGTTAAAAGATTTTCTCAAGCTTCAGACCGGCTCTGCAAGACCATGGAGCAGTGAAATATCAGACAGAATGAAGATAGCTTCAGTCAGTTATCTCAATGCCGCGTTCAACCGTAAATTGGGACACGCCGGACACTGGTTTTACATCCCTGAAGAAAAGTACATGCCTTACCGTATGGGATCTTTCAGCAACATCTATTCAAAACTTGCTCCCGACGGTACCGGTTCGGCATATATCGAATATACTCATCAGGGCGGTTTTTCAGATATCGAACTCCTTAAAGAGAAAAGTGTCGAACTGCTTCTTGATATGAAAATAATAAATGATATCAATGACATACTTTTCATGGATTACCGCAAGATCGAGAACGGGTATGTCATATACCACAAGGAATATTTCGAAGACCTTAAAAAGATAGAGAACTGGTGCGCTCAAAATTCGATCCAGCTCGTAGGCAGATACGGAAAATGGACCTACGCCGCAATGGAGAACGCACTTGTCGAAGGAATGGAAGCGGCAGAAAGGATTTAAGGTGAATTAAAAAATGAAAAAGAAAAACCAGATCATACCAAATAATTCGTTCACGGAGTTTATGCTATACAAGACTCCTGACGGAAAAGTTAAGGTTGAGATTTTTCTGCATAATGGAAATATATGGCTGACACAGGCAAAGATCGCTGAACTGTTTGATGTGCAAAGACCTGCAATCACCAAACACCTTAAAAATATATTCGAAAGTGGAGAACTCGACGAACTTTCAGTTAGTTCCATTTTGGAACATACTGCCGAAGATGGCAAAAGATACAGCACTAAATTTTATAGCTTAGACGCAATAATTTCAGTTGGTTACAGAGTTAATTCCGCCCGGGCGACCCATTTCAGGATATGGTCTAATTCAGTTTTGAGAGAATACATCATCAAAGGTTTTGCAATGGATGATGAGCGTTTGAAAAATCCTGAAAATATTTTTGGTCAGGATTATTTTGAGGAACAGCTTGAAAGAATTCGTGATATCCGTTCAAGCGAAAGACGGTTTTACCAGAAGATCACAGATATTTATTCACAGTGCAGTGCTGATTACGATAAAAACAGCGAAGAGACAAAAGATTTCTTTGCAACAGTTCAGAATAAGCTCCACTGGGCGATAAGCAGACAAACCGCTGCGGAAATAATTGCATCACGGGCTGATTCCAGAAAGAAAAATATGGGGTTGACGGCATGGAAGAACGGACCGGTTGGAAAGATTAGAAAATCAGATGTGAGTATTGCAAAAAATTATCTGGACGAAGATGAGCTGGACAGCCTTAACCGTATTGTTTCAATGTATCTTGATTATGCCGAAATGCAGGCGAAAAATAATAAAGTGATGTATATGAAAGACTGGATTGAAAAACTTAATGCATTTCTGAAATTCAATGAAAAAGATGTGCTTGAGAATTCAGGAACTGTAACTACTGAAATTGCAAAAACCATAGCTGAAACAGAATTTGAAAAATACAGAACTGCACTGGATGGCACATTTGAGTCGGATTTCGACAGTTATGTTAAAGAGCTGGCTGTAAAATACAAAGGCATAAACCGGAGGGTTAGATGAAGAAATTCGTGTTTTTCATGATGATCGCGGTGTTCCTGTTCTCAAGTTGCGGGAACGACACGAAGAAATCAATGAATGATGATGAAGCGGTAAATGATTCAAGTGATGAAAGTGCGCTTGATGAAGATGGCGAAATCTCTGATACGGAGACTGATGAAGAGGAAGTGACTGATGAAGATCTCGCTCCTTTTGAAAAGGTGGAGATCGCGTCAGGAACAGTTAAAGGCGTGGCTAATGAAGGGGTTGTTTCTTTCAAGGGAATTCCTTATGCGGAACCTCCGGTGGGAGATCTCAGATGGACTGCACCTGTGGAAAAAGGGGCATGGGAAGGAGTTCTTGAAGCAGATGCCTATTCAAAAGCGTGTCCGCAGAGCGTTGCAGTCGGTGCAGGATTTGTAATGCAGTGGAATGAAGACTGCCTTTACCTCAATGTTTTCAGACCTAATGATGCAAAGAAAGACCTTCCTGTCATGGTATTCATACATGGCGGCGGATATGTGAACGGCGGAGCGTCACTTCCCACTTATGACGGAACATGGCTTGCCATGAACGGAATCGTGCTCGTCACACTCAATTACAGGCTTGGTCAGTTCGGTTTTGTTGCCATTCCCGATACAGAGATAAAAGGGAATTACGGTACACTTGACCAGATCGCGGCCCTTGAATGGGTAAAGGAAAATATTAAAGCTTTCGGCGGAGACCCTGAAAATGTAACGATATTCGGTGAATCGGCAGGAGCGATGTCGGTCGGAACGATGATAGCGCTAAGGCCGGATCTTTTCAAAAGGGCGATAATTGAAAGCGGCACCATCGCATGGGGTGATGTGATGAAAAAAGAGGATGCCGATGATCAGGGTATCCGTTTTGTCGCCGCCGCAGGATGCACGGAAGCGGAAGATGTTGAAAAGTGTCTCCGTGACAAAACCCCTGCTGAAATACTTACATATCTTGAAAGCGGAATACTTTCAAATCAGGCGGAAAGTTACGGCCCTCATGTGGATGGCGAGCTTTTCATAGATGTGCCTTACAAAATGGCAATAGCCGGTGACGGAAAGAAAATTCCGCTCATAATCGGAACAAATACGGATGAGGGTACGGTTTTCACGGCAGGATACAAAAGCTATCTTGAAACAGAAGAGCAGTATGAAACTATCGTGACTCAGCAGTTCGGAGCGACTTTCGCCCCGCTTGTGCTTGCCGAATACCCTTCCTCTGAATATGAATCACCGTGGCATGCATATACTGACATATTTGCAGATCTCTATTTCAACTGTTCAACGGTCATAATGATAAGGGATTTTGCAAAATACAATGAAAATGCAAGGTATTACAGATTCTCTCATGTTCCCGATTACGGTGCTTCCACAGGCATCGGATGCTTCCACGGTGCGGAACTGGGGTATCTTTTCAATACTTGGAACGACAGCTATAAAGAGACTGAGGAAGGATATGATGAAACCGTTGAAAATATCACCGGACTCTGGATCAAATTTGCAACTGACGGTGAACTTCCTGACTGGCCTGTTTACGATGCTGATGAAAAATATCTCGATATCTCGCAGACCCTTGAGGTCAAAACTCAGTTAGAAAAGAAGAATTGCGATTTCTGGTACAAGTATTTCAAACCGTAGAGATCACTTTTCAGAAGGCAGAGATCTCTTACCGATATAAGTGTACAGGATCGGGATCAGGATAAGCGTGAATATCGTTGAAACGGTCAGTCCCCCGACAACTGCTCTTGCAAGAGGCACATTTGTTTCACTTCCCTCACCGATACCTATCGCCATCGGAAGCATTCCAAGAAGTGTTGTCATTGTTGTCATGAGTATCGGGCGGAGCCTTGTCCTGCCGGCTTCTATTATCGATTCGGTGAGGGCCATGCCGTCTTCCTGAAGCCTGTTGGCGAGCTCTACAAGAAGAATACCGTTCGAAAGCACGACACCTATCATCATTATTATTCCCATGTAGGCATTTATCGATAAAGGTGTGCCGGTAAGGAAAAGGGTGAGGGCGACTCCGGAGATCCCCATCGGAACTGAGAACATCACTATGAAAGGTTCTTTCAGTGAATTGAACTGGGCCGCCATCGCCATATATACAAGCATCAAAGCAAGTATTGCCGCAAGAAGCATACTGCTGAATGAATCTTTCTGCTTTTCTCTCTGTCCTCCCATATAGACTGAAAATCCCTGCGGAAGATCAAGCTTTTCGATGACTTTTTCAATATCAGCCGCAACATCACCGAGAGGTCTTTCATTGGCATTGGCCGTCACATGGACTATTCTCTGCTGATTTTTTCTGTCTATCTGGACCGGACCTGTTGCCGGTATAACTGATGCCACGGTCTTCAGGTCTATTATCTGACCGTTTCTTGTCTTCACCGGAATATCGCTCAGATCGTTGAGATCCGCTCTGTCATCATCCTGAAAACGGACATTTATGTTATACTGTTTTCCGGTGACAGGATCGCTGAAAAGAGTGGGCACATTGACATTTCCTGACATCGAAGTGAGAACTGACTGGGCAACCTCTTTTGTTGAAAGACCGAACCTCGATGCCTTTTCTCTGTCGACCGATATGTCAAGTTCGGGATAATTGTCCTCACGGCTGACACGGACATCTGTTGCACCTTCAATACTTCTGACCATCTGTGCTATCTGCTGGGAAAGCTTACCGCTCTGCTCGAGGTCGAATCCTGATATTTCAATGTCTATGGCGGTGTCTGAACCGAAGTTCATGACCCTTGACATCATTCCGCCCGAAGAGAAGAAAAGCTGTATCCCGGGAAGTTTGCCGTCAAGTTCCTTCCGTACTCTTTCGATGCCCTGAACATCACTGAACGGTCTTTTGTCAGGCGGTACAAGGTTGACATCGACATTGGCTGAATGGGGTCCGGTGTTGCCTGAGAAGATGGTTCCCATCCCTGATGTCCTTATTCCGGCATCTGTCTTGAGCGCAAGAATGTTCTCTTCACCTATCGTCCTGTAGACGGCATCCTCAACGATCTTTGCAACTCTTGCCGTTTCTTCAACGCGGGTACCGATCGGCATTTTTATGTTTGCGGAAAAACGGCTTTCATCGGTTTTAGGGAAGAAATCGGTACCAATGAGAGAGAAGAGCTGTATCGAAAGCGCAAATATGATAAGCATTGAAATGACTACAGGTATTCTGCGTTTCAGTGCCGATCTGAGCGTCGAGGCATAGAATGAATCTATCTTCGAGAACATAAGTCCCCATGAGGCGAGAACCCTTTCCCTGAATTTCGGGGAATCTACGGAATAATCTTTTTCTTCAGGCAGGAATTTAGCACAGAGCACGGGAACTACTGTCATTGAAACGAAATATGAAGATGCGAGTGAGAAAATTATTGCAAGGACCATGGGAATAAACAGCTGTTTTGCGACCCCGGCAAGGAAAACGACAGGGAAGAAAACACATATCGTCGATACAGTTGCGGCAAGGACAGGGGATGCGACCTTCGTTGCTCCCACAAGAGCGGCCTCTTTTGCAGAACTGTAGTTTTTCCTGTTCCTGAAAATATTCTCAAGTACGACAATTGAATCGTCGACCAGCCTTCCCACGCCGAGGGCGAGACCTCCGAGCGTAAAGATGTTGAGAGTCTGTTCACCCAGAAAGTAGAGCAGGACAAATGTCATCATTATGGAAAGGGGAATAGATGTGGATATTATAAGCGTTGAACGGAATGTCCTCAGAAAAAGGTATATTATGCAAATGGAAAGTAGGGCGCCCATTAGAGCTTCGTTCACAAGGCTGTTTATTGAATTCCGTATGTATGTGGACTGGTCAAATGACGGTGTCAGCACAACACCCTTAGGCATTCCGTAAAGGTTCGGCAGAGCTTTCAGGATGTTATCGACAACTTCGACGGTATTGGCTCCGGGCTGTTTTCTGACCATTATGTTAAGCCCGGTCTTTCCGTTTATGCTCACGATGTTCGTTATCTCTTCCGTGCCGTCCTCTATTCTTGCGACATCTTTCAGAAATACTGACGGTTCACTGCCTTGAGGGGTCTTTATTACAATATCCCCGAGCTTTGAAACATCAGTTATGAGAGTTTCAGTGTAGAGATTGTAATCAATGACACCGACCCTTAGATTGCCTGAGGGCATGAGGAAATTGGCGCCCTGTATCGCGTTCACTATCTCGTTTACAGAGATGTTCCTGCTTGCAATTCCGTCCCTTGATGCGAGAACATTTATTCTTCTTACCGATCCGCCTGATATAGAAGCTGTTGAAACTCCTTTGACATGCTCCAGCTGGGGGCCGATGGTATTATATGCGAGATCGTAAAGCTCCCTGTCATCAAGTCCTCCGCCTGTGAGAGTGAATCCGAGAACAGGCATGTTGGATATATCAAACTTTATGACAAAAGGCTGGGCCGCACCGCTTGGAAGAGCGCTCATTATCTGCTGTATCTTCTGGATGCAGTCGTTCGCACCGGTGTCGATGTCGGCATCCCAGTTGAAATTAGCCCTTACGATTGAAAGTCCCTGTCTTGAGGTGCTTTCTATGTAGCTTATGTTCGGAACAGATGAGATGGCCCTTTCGATGGGATATGTTATGGATGATTCAATGTCTCTGGGTCCGGCACCTGTATAGACCACACCTACAATTACAACAGGCATTGATATTTTAGGAAAAAGGTCGACAGGTATCCTGTTGAACGACAGAACTCCGAGAACGATGAAGGCGATGGCTATCATCAGTATTGCAACGGGATTTTTTAAGGCGATCCTCGTAAGCATTAATCTTTCACCCTTTCTGAATAGGGTACGGTCTTAACCTCGATCCCGTTCCGCACCAGATCGCGCCCTATGACTATTACCTCAGCGCCTTCTGAAATACCGGAGGCGATCTCCAGTCTCCCGTCAGGCAGAACTCTTCCGAGCTGGACAGGGACTTCTTTGACTTTTGAGCTCTCGACGGTGTATACCGATGTCACTCCGTTTTTTCTGAGAACTGCTCTGGGATCAAGAACGATAGATGGCTCTTTTTCATCTTCAAGTATCATTATTCTGCCGAACATTCCCGGTTTAAGTGCTTTGGAAGGGTTGTCAAATTCGATCTCAATGTCGAGAGTCCTTGTCGATGTATCAAGTGACGGAGATGGTCTTTTCACTTTTCCGTGAAATTCCTTTCCCGGAAGGCCTTCGATTGTGAGCAATACTTTTTTCCCGGATGTGAAAAACCGCATGTCACCCTGTGAAACCGATGCGTAAGCCTTGATCCTGTCTATCGATCCTATTATGAAAAGCGGTCCGCTTGAAGGTGATACGAAACTGCCGTGCTCGACTGTTCTTTTGATTATGTATCCTCTGTATGGAGCAGTTATTTCGGTGTATGAGACTTTTCTGTCGTTCAGGCTGAGGGTCGTTTTCGCCGCTTTGAGCTGGGCCTCTGCATTATAGAATGCCGATCTTGCCGCGTCAGCATCGGCCTGGGAAATGAACTCCTTTTGAAGCAGTGATTCGGACCTTTCCAGCCCCTTTTTTGCGTTTTCATAGTTTGTCTGTGCGGCTTCGAGGGCCGCTTCGGATGATGTTTTCTGGTCTAAAAGGTCATCCGGTTCGACAAGTGCCAGTTTCGCGCCTGCCTGGACAAAATCTCCTCTGTCTGAAATTATTTTTGTTATGTAACCGGTCGCCTTTGAGATGATCCCTGTCTGCTGCCACGGTTCGAGTGTGACAAGAAAAGAGCGGGTGAAAACTGTCTGCTCGGGTTTTATTGTTACTGTCTGCACCAGAGGTGTTCTCTTCTGAGGTGCTGACTGCCCCTGCATTTCCTTTTTATCGCAGGCGGTTAAAAGAACGATTATGGACATAATGATCGTTATCAGCTTCATGTTCTCCTCATTTTATGTGCTTTTCCGGTATCTGACCCAGAGCTTTCTGCCAGCGGATGTAAGCTATGTCCCTTTCGAGACCGGCTTTTACAAGATTTGCTTCGCTGTTGGCAAGTCCGGTCTGCGCATCAAGAAGTTCGATTATATTTCCGCTTCCTGCTTTGTATCTGCTTTCCGCTGCATCCGCCGCTTCACGGGATGATATGAGGGCCGCTTTATATGCTTCGATCCTTGCATCTGCCGCTTTGATGTTCTCGGCGGCCTGTTCAAGTTCACTTCTGACCTGTATCTCTATCGCGGTCAGGGAAAGTTTAAGGGCCAGCAGTTTATTTTCAGCCTCTTTCATCGAGCGGTAAGTTGTCAGACCGGTAAATATCGGCCAGGTGAACCCTATTCCGACACCCCAGTTCCATGCGAGGTCTGTTATGTCTGTCCCTGCATCAGAGAATGTAGCTGTCAGTCCTAAAACAGGAAAAAAATCGGACTTGACGGTTTTCAGGGTCTTTTCAGAGAGTTTTATCTTTTCCTTTACTGCCGCGGTTTCAGGTCGTGTATCAACTGCCTGTGCTGCAATGGATGAAATGTCCTGCGAAAGGGTGACCGGCTCTGAAATATCGAATTTCTGAGCTGTAAAATCATAGAAATCCTTTATTCCCATTGCGGCGAGAAGATCGTTTTTTGAAGTTTTAAGAGATGATGCCGCAAAGATCAGTGCGGCTTCTGCATTTTTAAGCTCCACTTCAAGTCTGAGCTTGTCAAGCTTCGGTTTTGCACCGCTTTCAAAAAGTGCGGCCGCCTGTTCAAGATGCTTCTTTGACGCTTCCACATTTCTTTCTGCGACAGTAACAAGTTCCTGATTTGTAAGCACAATGCTGTATCTTAGGCAGACAAGCTCCCAAACAGACAGTTTAAGGACATTGGCATCCTGCACATCAGATTTGACCTGGGCTTTAGCAATGTCGGTGGCGCCTGTTGTCCTTCCGAAGTCATATATTGTCTGATTAAGGGTTATCCCGAGGCTGTAATTATTAAAAGAATCATTGTCAGGATCGCTGTTAACAGGAACTCCGGGTCGTGCCACGGCATTACCGGTCTGCCTTGCATAAGAGGTGGTAAAGCTCAGTGACGGCATGTAGCCTGAATATGATCTTTTTTCCTTCTCTTTTGAGGCTTCGATGTTGTAAGTGCTTGCCATTACTTGAGGATTCTGCATAAAAGCCTTTTTGACGGCTTCATCGAGAGTCAGTATTTCAGCATTCAATGAAAGGATTGTTAAAACTGAAATAACGAAGAAAATAAAAAACTTCAATGGATAACCTTATAAAATAACAATCGCCAGAACAATGAATATATCGTATCCGGTCACAAATTCAAGTAAAAAGAACCTCACTCATAT
>JAKLDO010000086.1 GCA_022703485.1 bacterium | reverse complement strand
GGCCAACATCCGCTCCGCAGAAAAAGACATCCGCAAAACCGTGGTCCGCACGGCCCACAACCAGACGGTGAAGAACCGCATCCGCACCCTGCGCAAGAAGGTGCTCGCCGCTGTGGAGAAGAAAGATGCCGCCGCCGCCGCCGCCTGCGACAATGGCTCTATTTGCTAAAGAAGCTCCGCCGAATCTTACATCGGAAGATCCGCCGCCGCCGCCGCCATTTTCAATCTGATTGCTAGTATCGTATCCGCCATTACCCCCTCCGTTAAAACCTCCGGGAGTATTCTGATCAATGCTGGAATTTCTATCCTGACCTTTTCCACCAACGAATATGTAAAGGACCTCACCGGGATGAACCGATCTTTTTCCTTTGGCATTTCCTCCAAGACCTCCTTGATTGCTTACGCTTCCCCCTATGCCTCCGGAAGCTCCATTAACATCAAGGTCGATTGAAGCGACGCCTTCCGGAATTGTCCATGTCTGAAAGGCACCTGTATAGTTGAAGGTCTGTGTCAGAACAGCATCTGAAATATCCTGCGCTTCAGCATAATATATTGTTGTGACAAGCGGAGACACTTCAAAATCCTCTCCGCTGGAAACAATCGCTATCGGAGATCCGCCTGTCTGCTGAGTGTACCAAGATATTGTTGAACCTGCAGCTGTAGCGTTAAGTTTTGAAGTTCCGCCGTAACAGATCTTTTGCGGGTCAGCTGCTGCGCTGTCAGGAGGTACTGTACTTTTAAATATTTTAATATCATCAACCGCCCACCCTGAACCAATTATACCATCTACCGTGTTGTATCTGAACATCAACACTACATTGGTCTTATTTTTCCAGTTTGAAACATCATATCTGTATTCATGCCACTGAGCATCGTTGTTCCATGCACATGACAGGTTCTGGCAGTTTACAACTCCGCCCATTCCGTCATCTTCACAAATCCTGAGATCTTTATTGTCATAAGGATAACTTGTATTATAACAACCGCCATTTTCATCTGACAGCCAAACTTTTAGAACAAGAGCGATATTGTCAAGTCCCGTAAAGTTCAAAACAGGACTTTTCATCCAGTTATGAACAATCGTTCCGTTGTGCTCATTAACCATTGCATTTGTTCCAAGTGCAGTTCCTGCAATGTCAGCTTTTCTTGTCCAAAGAACGGAGCTTCCATATAGTCCGGTCGTCCACCCCTGCTCTGAAGACTCAAAATCATAGGCATATACCGGTGTCGCACTGTAATCCAGCAATTCATAATTTACCGCGTTCTCCGGGGACAGTCCTCTCGACCTGAGATCCGCCATGACAGCTTTCATGTCATTTCTGCCGTTGTAACTTTCAAAACCGTCAAAATCCTCTGAAAGGGTCTCAACCTTTTCAGGTGTACCCTCTTCGTTCACCCACGAACTTTCATCTCCTCCACAGGAAATGAAAAGGCTGAAGAAGATGAACGCAAAAATAAGGCGTTGCATAAAAAACCTCCTAAAAAAAGAAAACCGTAAGTTTTAACAATTGATGCGTTTTGAACTATACTTAAAACAGATTTTTTTTTTCAAGAAAACCATGTCGAAATGGTGTTTGGGATATAAAAACTACTTAAGATTCTCAGGATTGAGGGGCTTGAGCTCTTTTAAAACGAACTGTCCGTCTTTTCTTATGAGCACATCGTCAAAATATATCTCGCCGCCGCCGTATTCAGGGGTCTGGATCATCACAAGGTCCCAGTGAATGGCCGATCTGTTGCCGTTGTCACATTCATCATATGTCGCACCCGGTGTGAAATGTATCGATCCGCAGATCTTTTCGTCAAAAAGTATGTCGACCATCGGCTTGGTGATGTACGGATTTACGCCGATAGCGAACTCGCCGACGAACCTTGCACCTTCATCTGTGTTGAAAATGTGCTCAAGCTTCTCGACATTGCTGCCTTCGATCTTGACTATCTTTCCTTTTTTGAATGTAAGGATGACTTTGTCGAACTTTGTTCCGTGATAGACTGTCGGCGTGTTGTATTCGATAACGCCGTTCACGCTGTCCTTTACCGGAGCTGTGAACACTTCACCGTCAGGAACATTGTATTTTCCTGCGCATTTTACTGCATTTATTCCTTTGATCGAGAATTTGAGATCTGTTCTGCCGGGACCTTTTATGTGGACTTTATCGGTCTTATCCATAAGTTTCTTCAACGGGTCCATCGCCTTGTCCATCTTTGCGTAATCAAGCGAGCAGACATTAAAATAGAAGTCCTCGAATGCCTCGGTGCTCATTGATGAAGCCTGTGCATAGCTCGGGTTGGGGAAAGCAAGGATGCACCAGTTGGTGTGTTTTACGCGCTGTTCGAAATGAACAGGTTTTGCATATTTTTCCATGTATTTCTTCATGTTTTCGGGCGGAACATCGGCAAGTTCATATGAATTGTCACGGCCGTTTATCGCAATGAAAGCCTGCATCTTCTTCATTCTGAGCAGGTCTATCTCTTTCATTATATCAAACCATTCATCATCAGCCGCCTGAAGCGATTTTCTCTGAAGCTGCGTGTCGTTGTAAGTAACAAAAGCCCTTGCGCCGACTGATTTTATCTCGTCAATAAGAGCATGTACAAGAGGAAGCGGCCAGCGATCCTTGAACTCGATCAGGACATTGTGACCCTTCTTTACGCTTGTGCTGTAACGGACAAGATTCTTCGCAACCTTTTTGATTCTCGGATCTTTCATGGTAATTCCTCTCAAACTGTTGTTAAAACGGACACCTGTGGATTTTAATAGTTGTGAAAAGTCATGTCAAATTTAAAAACTGAAATCAACCCCCGCCCCCTTCTCTCTCTTGAAAGAAGGGGTGAATAAGCCCTTTCCTTTTTTTAAGGGAAAGGGTCGGGATAGGGTTTGATCAGTTTTTAACTTGACTTAATACAGCCGCACCCCTATCATTCCTTAATGAAATAAGATCTCGTCTCAGTTCCGGAATTTCATTAAAGTTGTAATTTACAATCAATACGGGGCATTAAAATGGTATCTATGACAGAAAGGCTCAGGGAAACAGGCCGTGAAGAAGGAAGACTTGAAGAAAAGAACAAAGTCTGCAAAAAAGCGATCCTTGCCGGGATCTCGAATGAACTTATCGTGACTATCACTGCACTTCCGCTTGAAACCGTCGTTGCTATGCAGAAAGAGCTCACAAAAAAGAAACATGTATTCTAAAAACGCCGTCACTCAGATCTTTTCTTTTTCGGCCTGGGTTTAGGCTCAGGAATCTCGTCAGCAGTTATCCGGATCAGCCTGCTGAACCATTTTCTATCTTCTATCCCCTCTTCTATCAGGAAATAGTTTTTCGCACCATTGTACGGCGGCGCCTCAATGACATCACCGATGAACTTCCTTCCCTTAATAGTCGGCTTCAGGAAAAACTGATCGTCACAGACAAGAGCTATCACCTTCCCGTCACAGTAAAACGCATATTCACCAAACATCTTCCTGAAAGTGATAACCCCAGCAACTTCAATGTTTTCAAGGATGTAAGTTATGAATTCTTGTGATGTGGACATAGTTATTTACCTGTTTCAGAATTAGCCAAAGATTCCCATTTAATCACTCTGTCACGAATTATTCCCATTGCTATTTCTGATTGTTCAATGATTTTCTTTCTGTTTGACTCTGCTTCTTTCCAGTAATTCTTTCTAGTTTCTCTATCATCATGAGAATCACCATATTTATAACTCACTGCTTCATCTATTACAATCTCATCTATCTTCAAAATTGACTGATAAATTTCATCTGGGAAAAAAGGTCTCTTTTTTTCTCTCATTAAATAAAGATTTCTTCTTGCATTACTCAAATAAATTAACTTTTCCTCTTTTCTTTGTTCTTCTGTTTTTTCAGAATCGACAGACTCTATGATAGGACGAAGATTTATGCAAACATCCCTTAAATCTACTAACAATGCAGTCAGCTCATTTAATATTTCATACTCTTTTTCGTAACGAAATCCATGCGTTTTGAGTTGTGAAGAAAGATCAGCCTTAGTTGATTCCAACTGTTTTGCATATTCAAGCCTGACATTTTCTATTTTTTGAGTAATTTCAGAAATGTCCTGTTTTGTAGCAAGATTCTCACCTTTCTTTCCAAAATATTTGCCAAAAAAGGCTCCAATCAGGCTGCTGATAAATGTTCCTACCACAAGTAAAATGTTCATGGTTTTTCCCAAATTATAGTCCTGTTATTTTGAAAGAATTTTTGCTTCTTGTTAATTAAATTCTTCATCGGTCTCTTATTATCCCATTATCCCCTGCCATCAATATGTTCCTGGCAATGGTTTTGAGGAGTTTTGCTAATTTCTCGAAATCTGGCTGTTCGATCCAGCGAAGGGATTTCAGGGATTCGACTTGATAGGAATTCAATATTGAGGAGACATCAATTTCGTTGACCCACATGTCCTTTTTCTTTGCAGATTCAATTACTTCCATCCAATTGAAAGAAAACTTCTGTGCGATAAAAAGTATATCTGCGATATCTTTCGGTTCATTTCTGCCGAGTGCGGAGATTTTGTTTGAAAGAATATTTTCCCATGTATCTATCCTGTTGAAAAGATGATTCGAAACAAACTCGCCTTGATGAAAAGGAACATCGTTGATCATTTCAATTCAATCTCCAGTTGATCTCAAAATTTCTCTGGCATTTTTGTATTTCTCTTTTAATGAATTCGGGAACAGTGCATTTATTACTTTGTTATCATTAACGATTTCTATCATTTCTTCTATGGTGAATATTTTGAGAAGTGTGTACCAGTTATAGCTTCTAAGCAGTCTCACGACAAATCTGCGGCGTTCATCCTGATTTTTTCTGTCTGATAAAACCGAAATAACTTCTTCGGGTGTCAGATTCAAATCCCAGAGAATATTTTTAATAAGTTTGTGTGTTTCAGGTGTATTTCGCATTTCTAAACTCCGGTTAAACTGTCTGATTATAATTTTTCTCTGTGAAAAAACAATCAAAAGCATCAACTCCTTGATATATTAAATCTTTAAAATATAATGAGTTGTCTTTTTGGAGAATTGGTTTTGAAAGAAGTGGCAAAGAAAATTGCGGAAGCATTAGAAAAGCAGTCGATATTCTGGAAAGATCACTTCCTTCAGAGGATGCTTCAGCGGAAAATAACGATGAAAAACATATTTGATGTTTTGGAATCATTCGAGATCATTGAAGAATATCTTGATGACAAACCATTTCCATCATACTTGCTCATTGGTCATTCTGAGAAAGAACCGATCCATGTTGTTTTATCTCTGAATGATGAAGATGTTGAATTGTATATGATTACTGTATATCGTCCTGATAAAAAAATGTGGGATGAAACTTACAGAAGGAGGAAAAAATGAAAAAGTGTTTTGTTTGCAAACACACACAGATTAATCCCGGCAGAGTCAACAAGATGTTTGAGAGCGATGGCCGGATTATTATTGTGAAAGGAATTCCTGCACTTATCTGTGCCAATTGCGGTGAAATTTATTTTGAAACCAGCGTGATGAAAAAACTTGAATCAATACTTTCCCACAGTTTCGGTGAGCTTGAAATCATTTCTTACGACAACGCCGCTTAAATTCTAACCTTTCATGGTGAGGGATATTCTTTTTCTTTCGAGGTCGATCTGTTTGACTGTGACTTTGACGACCTGTCCGAGTTTGAGCTTTTCCGAGGGGCTTTTGATGAATTCATTGC
The DNA here is from genome assembly GCA_022703485.1 of bacterium. Classification (GTDB taxonomy): domain Bacteria; phylum UBP6; class UBA1177; order UBA1177; family UBA1177; genus JAKLDO01. Next base: position 6,319 of record JAKLDO010000086.1, on the reverse strand, counting down.
ATATTTCGGAGATGTGTATAAAATTTTTCAACATTATTGAATGGAGAAAAAGAACATGTATAAAAAATCACTTTTATCAGTTCTTCTTTTTTTGATATCTTGTGAGAATTTAAAATATTCAGATGATGCCGGCAATTTCGTTCATGTAGATAAGTCCGGGAATATCTATGTTTCCGGATATACAGAGGGAGATTTAGATAAAAATTCCAACGTAGGAGGTAAAGATATTTTTCTTTCTAAGTTTAACAGCGATGGTAATAAATTATGGACGAAACAATGGGGCTCCAATTTGGATGACTATGGAAGATCTTCTGTTTCAAATGATTCCGGGGACATTTATGTTACAGGATATACCAAGGGAAGTTTCGATGGGTATAAGAATTCCGGCAAAACAGATTCATTCCTTACAAAATTTAATGTAGATGGCAAAAAACTGTGGACAAAACAATGGGGCGGCAATTCTTCAGATTATGGAAAATCAGTTGTTGCGGAAGGGTCAGACTACATCTATGTTGTTGGAGAGACAGAAGGAGAATTTGATTACCAGTTAAATTACGGATATAGCGACATTTTTATCACAAAATTTGATGCAGATGGCAAAGAATTGTGGACAAAACTATTCGGAACTGAAGATTCAGACCTTGCCAAAAATGCAGCTATGGACGACTTAGGAAATATTTATATTACAGGATATACATTCGGGTGTTTCGATAACAACGAATGCTACGAATATTCCGATATCGTTTTCTCTGACATATTTCTATCGAAAATAAGTAATGACGGCAGCATATTGTGGACAAAGCAGTGGGGAACTGAACTGGGTGACTATGGCAGTTCTTTAAAAGTTTACAAAGATCATATTTATATTGCAGGATATACAAACTCAGATCTAGACAATAATATTAGCGCCAGTCCAGGAGGTGAAGATATTTTCGTAACCAAATTTAATACTGGCGGTGATAAAAAGTGGACAAAACAAATAGGAACCGCCTCCATGGATTACGCATTCTCTTTGTCATTAGACAGTTCTGGGAACATTTATGTGACAGGATCCACACATGGTGAGTTTTCAGACTATTTCAATTCAGGAAACACTGACATTGTTCTCATCAAATTAAATAGTGAAGGAACTGTGCTGTGGACAAAACAATGGGGAACAAAAACAAATGATATCGCTTTTTCAATTGCAAATGACAAATCAGATAATCTTTTTATTACAGGTAGTTATAACGATGATCTCGACTATTATGATACTGATGATGAAAACAGATGCATAAGTTATTCTGAAATATTCCTAACAAAGTTAAGCAGTTCAGGCGATAAAATCTGGAACAGAGAATGGGGAACCGGAGCAGAATTATACTGCAATTAATAATCTTTCTATAAAACTTTCAAGATTACAAAAATATCGGAATAATTTCACCCTTTCATGGTGAGGGATATTCTTTTTCTTTCGAGGTCGATCTGTTTGACGGTGACTTTGACGACCTGTCCGAGTTTGAGCTTTTCGGACGGGCTTTTGATGAATTCGTTGCAGATCTCAGAGATGTGGAGAAGTCCTTTTTCCTTGATGCCGATGTCGATGAATGCACCGAATGCGGTTATGTTGTCAACGATTCCGGTGAGGATCATTCCGGTTTTAAGGTCTTCGATGGTTCTGACTTCTTCGGAAAATTCCACTTTTTCAAACCTTTCTCTGGGGTCAAGTCCCCTTTTTTTCAATTCTTCGATTATGGAAGGTGTCACAAGTTCAGCCGCCTCATTGTTCTTTTCGATTATCGACGGATCTTTCACAAGCTCTTCCACGCTGACTTTGCACACTTTTGCCGCTTTTTTCACAAGCGGATAACTTTCCGGATGGACGCCCGTCGAATCAAGAATTTCAGCCCCGTCAAGGATACGGAGGAATCCGGCGCACTGCTCAAAAGATTTCGGACCGATACCTTTCACCTTTTTAAGCTCTTCTATCCTGTTGAACCGACCGTTAAGCCTTCTCGCATTCACTATTTCAGCAGATCTCTTCCTGTCCAGTCCTGAAATGTAGTTCAGAAGATACTGACTTGCCGTGTTTATGTTCGCCCCCACTCTGTTCACGACCCATTCCACAGTCCGCTGAAGCTTTTCGGCAAGCATTTTCGCCGGCATATCGTGCTGATACTGTCCGATCCCCAGACTCTCAGGCGTTATTTTCACAAGCTCGGAAAGCGGGTCCTGAAATCTTCTGCCGATCGAAATAGCCCCTCTCACAGTTATATCAAGTTCGGGAAATTCCTCCCGCGCCGTCTCACTTGCACTGTAGATCGAGGCTCCATCTTCACTGACTGAGGCCACAACAGTCGATTTTGCATAATAACTTCTTAATATCTCTAAAGATTCCCGTCCGAAAGTTCCGCTTCCCACAGCTATTCCCTTAACCTGATGCTTTTCGATCCAGCTTCTGATCTTAAGCGCTTCAGACCTGTCCATGTGAAGGTTCATGACCGTTGAATCAATGAAATTCCCGTAACTGTCAAGAAGAGCCGCCTTGCATCCTGTCCTTATGCCGGGATCGACACCTATCACACACTTTTCACCAAAAGGGGGGGCATTCAGTATCTGTTCAAGGTTTTTATGGAAATATTCAAGCGATGCCTCAATCGCTTTGTCACGAAGCTCCGCGATAACTTCCGTTTCAAGTGAGTTCAGAAGAAGTTTTTCAATGGAATATTTTGCACAGTCCTTATAAAAATCGCTCGTTTCCCTGAAAAATAAAGGCATTGCCATTTCTGCAAGTTCTTCTGCGTCTTTTGCCGGTGATACCGAAACATTCAGGAAACCTTCATGCTCCCCTCTGAGAACCGCCATAACTCTATGCGGAGCGACTTTTGACACCGGCTCACTATGATCAAAATAATCACTGTAAACAGAACCTTCCTCTTTTTTACCTCTTTTCACCTTTGATGAAAAAACACCTTTTCGAAGACTTGTCCTCACTACAGACCTTGCGTTCATGTCATCGGCGAATTTCTGAGCGATGATCTCGGTTGCCCCCTGAACAACATCCTCAACCGTGTTAAACCCTTCACAGATAAAGGGAACAGCCTTTGCTTTTATCTCATCAAGTGTCCGTTTTCTTTCAATTATCCAGTCAGCCAGAGGAAGAAGCCCCGCACTGATAGCTTTATCAGCCTTTGTCTTTCTTCCCGGTTTGTAAGGAGCGTAAATATCTTCCAGAGTCGCCATATCAGCCGCAGCTTCAACGAGCCTTCCGAGTTCATCAGTATAACTACCTGTTTCTTCAAGAGATTTCAGAATCGCCCTTTTTCTTTTGTCAAGTGCTTCTATCTTCCTGGCGGTATCAATGACCGAAGCTATCATCACCTCGTCAAGGCCGCCTGTCACCTCTTTTCTGTACCTTGCGATAAACGGGATCGTGCAGCCGTCCCCGGTCAGTTCAAGCACTGCTTTTACACTATGAGAACTAGCACCGGTATTTATCGAAGTCTCTTTTATCAGATCAGGAACCTTAAGTTCTATCATACGCTCTCCATTACGAAATTATCCTTGTAGAACTATACGGATTATTTGATCTATTCCAAAGAAATTACACGGCAAACACCCCCTGCAAATAGCCAATTTTAGACCAAAACACCCTCTGCAAATAGCCAATTTCTAACACAAACACCCTCTGCAAAAAGCCAACATTCACATTATTTACTTGATTTTATTGAATTATTTTATAGCATTTGGAATAGAATGATTTTTTTATCCTGGAGGGAACATTGAGAAGAAAAATTTACCGTTATCTACAAAAATGGAAACAATCAGAAAGCAGAAAACCGCTTTTAATAAGAGGAGCCAGACAAGTTGGAAAGAGCTATCTCATTAAACAGTTCGGGAAAGAATTCGAATATTTTGCCGAAGTTAATTTCGAGCTTATCCCTGAATTTGTTAAAATTTTTGAAAACGATCTTCATCCTCAGACTCTTATTCCGAAAATATCCGCCGCATTGAAATGCAAAATAGAGCCCGGCAGAACGCTTCTTTTTCTTGATGAAATTCAAAAGTGTCCGCAGGCTGTGACATCGCTCCGTTATTTTTATGAACTTATGCCCGATTTACATGTAATTGCCGCAGGATCGCTGGTTGATTTTATTATTGAAAAGATCGGGATTCCGGTCGGAAGAGTAAGAAATCTTTATATGTACCCTCTTTCTTTTGCGGAATTTCTTTTTGCAACTGACAATGAACAGCTTTACAGATATATTGATAATCATGACCTTTCAGAAAAAATTGATGATCTTTTTCATAACAGACTGCTTTCAATTCTCGGTGAATATTTTGCTGTCGGCGGAATGCCGGAAGCTGTGATAAAATGGAATGAGACAAAAAATCTTGAAGATGTCAGGAATGTTCATAATGATTTAATAGATACATACAAACAGGATTTTTCTAAATATTCCAGACATAACAAAATCGATCATGTCGAGACAGTTTTTAAAGCGATACCACGGTTAACAGGAGAAAAATTCGTCTATTCCAAAGTTGATTCAGGAACAAGATCAAGAGAATTGAAAACCGCATTTGACCTTCTTGAAAAAGCCGGAGTAATTCATTCTGTTGTTCATTCTTCGTCAAACGGACTACCGCTTGGAGCAGAAACCAAAAACTCTTTTTTCAAGGCAATATTTCTTGATATTGCATTAAGTCAGAAAATTTTAAATCTTGAAACCGGAGAATGGATATTCAATCCGGCTTCTGCGATTATTAACAAAGGGGCGCTCGCTGAATCTTTTGCCGGACAGGAACTGCTTGCTTATTCAGATTATCTTTCTAAAAAACAGCTTTATTACTGGGCAAGAGAAAAACGGGGTGCGAATGCAGAAGTTGATTATATTGATGTTTTCGACGGAAAAATCGTTCCGATAGAAGTAAAAAGCGGAACTGCCGGACATTTAAAAAGCATTCATCAGTTTTTAGCGGAAAAAACTCACTCTGCCGAAGGGATACACTTCTCAGAAAGAAATTTCTCAAAAACAGACAACATCTATTCTGTTCCTCTATATGCCATTTGGAAACTTTTTGAAAAAGAAAGAATTCAGGAATAATGTTTTCATATCTGATTCCTTAAATTATACAACTTAACTTATTCGAAAATTTCGAACAACTGAATTCCTAAATATTATGAACTGAATACGGTTGGAATCTACTTGTTTTTTTTACCATTGTATTCAGGTACTGGTTCTCCCATAACCCAAATGTCATTTGAATCAATGTCAATGAAGTCATTCCATGAAATTCCATATCCACCGGCATCGATTTTCGCCGTTTTAAAGAATGAAGGATTGGAAAGATCTTTATAAACTCCTTCTTTGAGCAATGGTTTGAAATCGAATTCTTTTACAGATCCGTCACTAAAAAACGCAAGAATCTTGAAATTTTCCAGAATTCTAAGCTCAACAATCTTCGGATGTGTGCTGCAATTTACTCCTTCCATGGCAACTCCTTAAAATTTTGAGAATTCCAAATCTCAAGCAATTCCTTCTGATAACCTCCAGCCCATTTTTTAATAAGTCTTTTCGCTTCGTTGGGCAAATCCCCTTCCATCATTTCCAGCGTGTTTATGTTAAAAACACCTGAATACTCTCCATAAATAGCATGAAAGTGCGGTGGATTGTGTTCCGCTTTGAAAAAGAAAATCTTAACAACAATACCATAAAATCTTGCTATAACAGGCACTTACAGCTCCATCAAGTAACTTTTCTGAATTATACTTTTAATATTTTTGTTGTCAAATGAACTTTTCTCAGACCTCAGCTTGGTTTTTTTCCAAGTATGCCGAAGATGCGAAAGATTTTCCGCCCTTACAATGTCAGTGAATCAATCTCTTTCATAATTCTATCTGTCTCAAGCAATGCTTTTATGATTTTCTGGTAATGCTGGATGTCATCGAATGTGAGGGTTCTTCCTTTTCTGTCTTTAAGCCATTTCTGGGCTGGCTGATATCCACCGATGTAGAAATTCCAGGATATTTCGGGAACATTTTCAAAATACTGTTCTTTGTTGATGTAGACTTTTCCGCCAGTGTATTCAGGCTTTTCCACTTCATTATTTCCTTCAACCGGAAAATAATAGTTGTTGTCATCAAGAATTGGTGATTCCATCAAATGAATCTGGCGAAGCTCACCACCTTTTGAAACGAGTTTCCAGAATGTTTCTGCATCTTCCGGATAAGGGATTCTCGGGAAATCAATTTTCAGGAATTCCTTGTATTTATCACGGTATGACGGACTGTGAAGCACTGCATAAATATAATCAAGCAGATCAATCGGGGCGAACT
>JAKLDO010000085.1 GCA_022703485.1 bacterium | reverse complement strand
CTCTTTTCACAGGTGTGACAGCCTTGATGAACTGCGTTACATCGACAGACTGGGGGTTCGCTATAGATTCACGGTTGGTATTGACATCCATCGGCACATTGTTGGCAAGATATTCGACCCCGTTAGCTATATTGGTGGAAAGACCCGTTCCGTCTGAAGAGATCCGGTAATAAAAAGGTGTGCCTGAACCGTCTACTGAACCTGTATTTGTCGACATGGCTTTAAAGTTAGCTTCCGGATTATTTGTTGATGAATAATATGAATCAACACCGATGAACTTTGCATTTATTGCATTCATTGCCGCATATGTCTGTGTTGCATTTTTTGTGTTGTCGCTAGAGACAAACTTCTCATCAGACATCATAATAAATATCGGCAGGGCTCCGCTTCGAAAACATACACCGCCGATACTTCCTTCTTTGCCGGCGCAGTTTATGGCAGGTACATTACCGTGAGATTCTCCTGTTGCTGAATAATAAAGAGCATCAAAATGCGGTTCCGCTCCGCCGAACCTTGTATTTACATTGCCGACAGCAGTTTTTATTGTCGCCTCATTTGTCGTAATAAATTGCGCCACTCTCATACCTTTGTCGGCATACTCTTCATAGTCTTCAAATGTTGTTATACCGAATCCAACATCCGGAATCTTATTCTTGATAGAACCGATCAATGTGTTATTTATACCTGTTTTCAGATTTGCTATCTCACCGTCCATCGAACCTGAAAGATCGATAAGGAAAAGAATGTCCGCCATCGTTATCTCTGTCGAGAAATCAAGCGCTCTGATCTCATGACCGGTGTGATTGTACGGCAGAATGACATAATATTTACCTTCCCACCACTCAGGATCGCTTACAGCCGGATCACTGCCTGCAGCGAATTCCGTGTTATCATCAACGCCGTCCCCATCAGTGTCATCTTTTGTCGGATCGGTTCCTATCTCTGACTCTTTGAGATCGGTAAGCCCGTCATTGTCACTATCCGTATCAAGGAAATCAGGCGCTCCGTCATCATCAGAATCAAGCGGAGGAAGAGTCGTCCCGTTCTCGACAGAATCAAGTATCCCGTCGCCGTCGCTGTCATCATCCTGATAATTCGGCTTGCCGTCTTTATCAAGATCGCTTGAACTTTCATTCATGTCGGGAATTCCGTCGCCGTCACTATCTTTATCAATATAATCGGCAGATTCATCCTCATCGGTGTTGACACAAGGAAGCTCAGGACATTCCTCTGAATCAAGTATCCCGTCCTCATCACTGTCATAATCACGGTAATCGGCAGAACCATCTTCATCAGAATCTTTACACGGAAGTTCAGCACACTCCGTTGAATCAGGTATGCCGTCACCGTCACTTTCATCATCTTTATAATCTGAATCACCGTCTTCATCCGTATCAACAGCTACACCGTTGGGAACCTCCACGCAGTTGGGTATGCCGTCACTGTCTTCATCGGCCATGCACCAGCCTTCTATATCTTCGAACTGTTCGGGGATCTCATAGGTCTTTCCTGCACATTCACAAGTCTCTCCTCCTGTATCTCCGGAATTTCCTGAATCACCTGAATTGCCGCTATCACCTGTATCGCCGTCATCAGGCATCGTGTTCCCCGTGTCGCCTGTATTTCCATTGTCAGGCATTGAGTTGCCCGTGTCGCTTGTGTCACCCGTGTCAGCAGTATCCCCGGTATTTGCAGTGTCTCCGGTGTTGCCTGTATCTCCTTTACCGTTATCGCCGCACGAAACGGAGATCAGCATCAGCAATACCGTGATCAGTAAAAAAAGAACTTTCATGACGCCCCCTTTTATTCAAATATCTAGTGTTCAGGTCCTGTGTAGTCCTTTCCCGGAACGACAATGAAAACATCCCTGCTGTCAAGGAACGAACCGTCACCGAGTACATTTATGTTCGCAATGAAAACTTTCGTCTCATAACTTGTATTCTCATATATCGTGTTCTCGAATGTCACCTCGAATGTCACGGTCTGACCCGGCTTGACATCAGGGAAACTGTCGGGAGTTATGCTTTTTATGAATTTTGTCGTGTCGGCAACACCGTAGACATTGTCGATGTGCTTCGCCTTCGTTGTTATATCGATCTGTATGTTGTTGGTGAGCTCGACCACTGCAGTCACTATCTGACTTGAAAAGCCGGTTCCGTCGGCATTGATCGTATAATTGAACCTGTTACCGGAACCGTCCTTTGACCCGGTTCCGTCCGATATCGTATTAAAATCGCCCATCGAAGCGCCTGAATCTATACCGATGAACTTTGCATTTATGGTGTTCATTGCACTTATCGCAAGGCTTGTGGTCTTTCTCGTGCCTGCCGTCCAGCTTCCGGCATCGCCTTCGCTGAAAGACTCATCGCTCGCCATTATCATGATGGGAAGGGCTTCGTTCCTGAAACATGCTCCGCCTATGCTTCCCTCTTTACCGGCACAGTTCGCTGCGGGAATTGATATCGATCCGGAATCGCAGTTACCCCATGAATCCTCCGAAGCGCAGTCCATTGTCTCATTGGTACCTTCACCTGTCGCCGCCTGATAAAGCGCCTCATTATGATATTCCATGGCTCCGCCGCATGAACTGATGCCGTCAACGGCCGACTTGACCGTATCGGGGTTTGTCGTGATGTAGCTTGCCATCGAATAGACCTGGTCCTCTATTGTTCCGAACTTTACAAGACCGAAAGCCGAATCGGGTATTTCCGCCTTGACACCGTCAATGATAGTGGTTTTGATGCCGCTCTTGAGATTGGCATGCTCCTCACCCATCGATCCGGAAAGGTCGACAAGTATCAGGACATCCACTTTTTTAATGTCAGTGCTGAAATCGAGGCTTTTCACCACAGGGTCGCTCTCATACGGGAGAACAATGTAATAAGCATCTTCAGGAATGTTGCTGTTACTGTCTTTCGGGTCGCTTCCGAAAACATATTCAGTGAAATCGTCCGTTCCGTCACCGTCAGTATCCTTGATCCCTGGATCGCTCCCGAACTCGACCTCCTGATGATCGCTCAGGCCGTCATTGTCGCTATCGCTATCCATAAAATCAGGTTTGCCGTCAGAATCGCTGTCAAGAGGAGGGATGTTCTCTTCATTTTCATCGTAATCAAGTATCCCGTCACCGTCGCTATCATCATCAAGGAAGTTAGGAATGCCGTCCTTATCCTCATCCCCCACACCTTCGTAAAGATCGGGGATCCCGTCATCATCACTGTCGGTATCTATGTTGTCGGACATGCCGTCACCGTCAGTATCCACACAAGGCACTGCAGGACATTCGATATTATCAAAAAGTCCGTCGTCATCGCTGTCTGAATCACGGTAGTCAGGAGTTCCGTCACCGTCAAAATCGCTTACACCCTCATCCGCATCAGGGATTCCGTCACCATCACTGTCTTCATCCTGAAAATCGGGAGTCCCGTCATCATCAGTGTCAACAGCTACTCCATTAGGTGTCTCGGTCTGATCGGAGATACCGTCACCGTCACTGTCGTCATCCTTGTAATCAGGTTTTCCGTCACCGTCCGTATCTCCCGTCCCTTCAACTCCGTTCGGAATGCCGTCTCCGTCCTCATCAAGATCGTTCCAAGGGTCTTCCGGATCTATGTCGCTCTCTTCGTCCCCTGTGTCGGAGATCTCATCTTCATCAGGCGTTCCCGTATCCGAGGCATCCGGAGGCACCGTCCCGCTGTCAGAATCCGAACTGCTCTGTGAATCCGAATCTGGCTTCTGTATCTCGGCATCACCGGATCCGCATGCAGACATAAAAGTAATAAAAACTGCAATAATGATAAGTTCACGCATTTTGATATTCATAGTTCACTCCGATAAAAAATCACTAACACAAAAATATAGTTACCTCACCAGCACCGTTTTATTATATTTAAGCATAAAATAATGGCAATCAAAAAAAAATGGAAAAATCATGGAAAATGATTGTCAATTTCGTCAGGGTAAGTAAAATCGCTTAGATTCGTGTGCTAATGCTGGAGAAAAAAATGAAAAATTTTTTAGTGTCAATGATCGTTGCTGTTGTTTTTATAATGATTTTAACTGCTTGCGATGAGTCGAACAGCAGGCGCGGCGTAATTGCCGATGAAGATACCGTTGCGGAAAATGATACCGATACTGCAGAAAACGATATCAGTATCAGTGAAGATGAAGATACCGCCGTGACTCCTGAAGCTGATATACAGGAAGCTGATACTGAAATTCCTGATGAATTTATTCCGGATAACACCGAAACTCCTGAAATTGATAATGAGATTGAAGATGTCGACAATTATGTGCCGGTAGATATGTGTGACGACAACACCGACTGTGCATGGAATTTCATCTGTGATTATTTTCAGACCCCCAGAAACTGTATAAAAATAGGTACTTGCGAAAACGACTACGACTGTCCCGGTCTTCAGAAATGCACACAGAAAGAGCACTGGAACGAATGTGTCGCCGGCGGAATACCTGAGACATGCTCAACTGACGAAGATTGCAAAGAAGGTGAATACTGTGAGGAAATAAACTTTTTGAAAGTCTGCAGGTCGAAAAATAAATGTAATGACAACAGCCAGTGTTCTGAAAAGGAGGAATGCCTGTTTGAAGACGGATATTACCATTGTATCAACACTGCTCCCTGTGAAATAGACACAGATTGCAAGTTCGGCTACAGGTGCGAGATCAAAACACCCGAAAATGAATGTGTCTATGCCAATGAGTGTGTGAAAGATGAAGACTGCAATGCTCTCTCGGCATGCGTTGTCGAAGGCAACTGGACTATATGCAAACTTCTCGGAGGAGGCGTATGCACCAATGATGCAGGATGCAAGATCGATGAATATTGCGATCTTCAGCTCGGGCTTGCCGGGGTCTGCAAATCAAGGAACAAGTGCTACAAAGACGAAGACTGCGCCGATGAAAGGCTTGTATGCGAATTTAACGGCGTTTACAATGACTGTGTCCCTTCATCACCTTCATGGTGTCTGCTGGATGAGATGTGCGATGAGGGCTGGTACTGCATAGAAAATGAGTGCCGTCCGCCGAACTATGATCAGTGCACTGAAATCGCGGGCAAATGGACTGTAAGGTTCTCAGGACTGTCCCTGATAACTTTCCAGGAAGGCGAAGTATATGAATTTCTTCCTAAAACAGGCTGCAACGGAGACATAAAGAAAGAAGGCGCCACTGTATTCTTAGGCAGCTTTGCAGAAACATCCAAATCAAATTACGAGTTCGATTTCTTCCTTGTTTACAAATGCACGACCGTCATTTATCTGGGAAATCTGATGAACATAACATGTCCTGACGGTTCCGCCCAGCTTGCGAGATTTTAATTCATGTAATTTATATCCGGGGGGATGTCATGCTTTTAAGAACTGTGCTCTTTGTTTTTCTTTTCGCGGCGTTAACAGCGTGCGGTGACACAAAAAAAACGGTCAAGTCCGATAATGACAGTGCCGGAGATGAAGACACCGCAATCACAGACGATGATACTGTTTCTGCAACATGCGGAAATAACAAGGTGGATAACGGAGAGGCGTGTGACGGTGACATAAAGAACTGCACCGATATAGACAGCACCCTTTACACATCAGGAAAGGCGAAATGTTCAGAAGACTGCAAAAAATATGATACAGTCACCTGTGAAGAAGTATTCCATGAATGCGGGAACGGAACCATTGAAGGACCTGAGACCTGTGACGGCGGAGTGAAGAACTGCACTGAGATAGACAGCGCGCTCTACAAAGGCGGAAAAGCCTCCTGCAAAGAGGACTGCTCGGGATGGGACACGATAACCTGTGAAGATGTTGAGACCGTGTGCGGCAACGGCACGAAGGAAGGCAAGGAGATATGCGATTCAGAATCGGTCAAATGCTATGATCTCGATCCGCAATACTATCTCGGAACGGCTGAGTGCAATGACACCTGTGATGACTGGGATGTCTCTGACTGTAAAAAAGGCACTGCAGTATGCGGCAATGATGTCGTTGAAGGAGCCGAGCTGTGCGACGGGACACTTGATCTCTGTGCTGAGATCGACCCCGAAGCATTTTCAGGCGGAAAGGCATACTGTCTTGATGACTGTTCAGGATGGGACACTATCACATGTGAAGAGAAAGCTCCCGGCATAGACTGGACGGCAGGAGAATCGAACGAAGCTCAGTTCGACCCGAGAGCAAGTCACTGCGCCGTGTACTTTAAAAATAAATTTTATGTAATAGCCGGAACTGCATTCGACGGCACTCAGGAACAGACCGTTGCAGATGTATGGACTTCAACTGACGGAAAAATATGGTCTCTTGTCACAGAGTCTGCGGCAATCGGTGCAAGGAACAGGCACAGATGCATCGTTCACGATGATAAGCTCTGGGTGATCGGCGGCAGGAACAGCAGCGGAACTGAATATACCGATGTATGGTTCACTTCCAACGGTACTGACTGGGAACAGGACACTGTGCCTGAAGGCGGCCTTCTTGCAGGCGCTAATGCGGCGGTCGTTTCAGACGGAGCAAAACTTTTCGTGTTCGGTGTAGCACCTTTCTTCGGAACCCCTTCAGCATATTACCGTGATAATACAGGATGGACGGCACTTCCTGCACCGGCATACGGCGGAGACGGCAGTTTCGGATATGCTTTCCTTAACGGAACAATGTATCTTGCGGGCGGAATAGATTCGGCGCAATCAACTGTAAGGAACAGCATATACTACACAACTGACGGAGAAACATGGGAAACTTCGACCGGAGCTTTCACTCCGAGAGCATTCGCACCCATGATAAACATTAACGGGGTCCTTTATCTGATAGGCGGGAACAACCTTACTACAAGGCTCAATGATGTATGGACAAGCACAGACGGACTCACTTTCACCGCTGTGGAAGGAGATACGGGTTTTACTGCGAGAAGCTCGCATGCCGTTGCGGCAAGTCCTTCAAAACTCTGCATAATTGCAGGCACGCTTGCCGATAACTCATATTCATCAAATGTCTGGTGCGTTGAATTTTAATCATCCGGAAAATAAAATGAAAAAGATCATCTTATGGACTTTTCTACTTATCAGCATAACACCTGTAGCGGTCTATGCTGATAAAATGGTGGTGTGGAACCTGAAACCCCAGAGCGGAGTTTCTGAAAAAGAAGCGGCGACCGTAAGCTCAATAATTACTTCGGAGATCGCCCGCATATCCAAGAACACCGTAATAAGTGAAGCTGACATTAAATCTGTTGTTGACGGAGAGCAGATAAAGATGTCCTGCGGAGCGGATGACAGCTCCTGCATTGCCGAGATCGGTGCCGCAATGGGTGCTCCGTTATCGGTTTCCGGAACATTTTCAAAAATGGGCGACTACTGGATAATAACCCTTCAGCTCATTGATGTCAGAAAAGTTGAAGTGCTTTCCAGGGTCTCAAAAAAATTCAAGGGAGGAGAGAACGCTCTCGTTGAATCTATAACTCCCATGATATGCGAACTTTTAAATGACAAGGAGTGTTCTTTTTCATCTTCCGCGGAAGATACAAAGAAAAAAACCGCAGGGATCAGACAGCCTGTTCCGTGGAAAAGGGCGGCCGGCTGGACATTTGCCGTAACAGGAAGCCTCGGACTGGGTGCAGGATTTGCAGGACATGCTCTCATGAACCAGGCAAAGAAAGATTATGAAGAGACCGGAGCTGATGAGCAGAAATACAAGAACTTCAGGATAATGGCATACACCGGACTCATTGCAGGGTCAGTGCTTCTTGCAGGCGGAATATCTTTTCTTATCTGGGATGGAGTTGAATACAGCAGAAACAAAAAAAGCAAAAAAGAGGTCTCGTTCTATGTTCTTCCTCAACCGGAAGGCTTTTATGCCGGTTTTCAAGGGAGGTGGTGATCATGAGAACTTTATTTTTGATCCTGCTTATTCTGATAGTGACGGCGTGTTCGGATTTTGCCGATAGCGTTGCCGGTCTTGAGGGAGAGAAATGTTTCGGCAACGGAACATGCAAAGATGGACTGATCTGCGAGGAAGGTTTGTGTGTAAAAGACGGAACAGCCGGCAACGACAATGATTCCGGCGACACCGGAGACACAGGTGATACAGGAGATACCGGAAACACCGGAAATACAGGCGACAGCGGGGATTCAGGGAATACTGATGCTGATAAAGACGATTATGATGACAGTGATGATGACAGCGAATTTACTGAATGGGAAAAGTCTGATGACGACAGCGATGTGTCAGATCCATGCGATCCCAATCCGTGCACTGGAGAGACCAACTCAAACGGAGACTGCACTTCCGTAAGTGACAGCTATTACTGCCAGTGTGATGAAGGCTTCCACTGGAATTATTCATCTCTTGACTGTGAAACCAACCCTGATCCGTGCATTGAAGTCTCCACCTGTCCTGAAAACGGGCACTGTGAGCCTGAAAAAACTGAAGATGATAATTATTTTACAGGTAATTATGAATGTGTCTGCAATACCGGGTTCGTATTCAACGACACAGAGACTTCATGTCATCCGTCCTACAGATCGGTCTCATGCGGAAAGGACCATGTCTGCGCCATTGATCACTGGAACAAACTGTACTGCTGGGGTTCGAATTTCAACGGACAGCTCGGAGGCACGACCCCTGTCGGAGCAGGTCAGCTTGAAAAAGTTCCAACAAAAGTCAACGACATGAACTGGCTCTATGTAAAGGCTGGAGAAGCTCATACATGCGGAATAACAGACGGGTCCGACCTTTACTGCTGGGGATACAATTTTTACGGACAGATCGGTAACGGTGAAAACGGGTCCGGACAGGAGGAGTCTGCACCGGTGTTAGTGTCAGCAAGCTACAGCTATGTTTCAACAGGCAGGAATCACACCTGTGCGATCAAATCAGACGACAAGCTGTACTGCTGGGGATGGAATCTTAACGGTCAGTTAGGCTCAAATGACAATAATAATTATGATTATCCGCTTAACATTCAATCTACATATTTCTGGAATAATATTTCCGCTGGATATCTTCATACTTGCGGAATTGATGCAAATTCGAAGCTCTTCTGCTGGGGTGAAAACACAAACGGTCAGCTCGGGGACAGCACAAATGTTATAAAAAACATTCCGGTTCAGATCGGAACAGACATGTGGAGTAAAATTTCCTGCGGTGAAGATCATACCTGTGCGGTAAGATCGGACAACGGACTCTACTGCTGGGGCGGAAACAGCGATGGGCAGCTCGGGGACAACCAGACAAACACCGACAGGAATGCGCCTTATCTTGTCTACACTATCGCAAAAACGGTATCTTCAGGAGCGAAGCACACTTGTTCGATATCAACAGGAGGAGGTCTTACCTGCTGGGGAAAAAATAATTACGGACAGCTCGGAACAGGAGATACTCAATCCAAGAACAGCCCCTACAGCGTCAATGGGGAATCATGGATAGATGTATCGGCAGGCAACGGCTTCACATGCGGCATCAAGTCCAGCGGAGCATTATACTGCTGGGGAGTCAATGAATTCGGGCAGATAGGCATCAATACAGTGACCGGAACATATCCGGACATCACTCAAGTAATCCAGAACAAATAAGAGGCATCATGAAATTCAAGATCGTTTTCCTTCTGACCCTGATCCTGCTCCATCCCGTTCTTTCCATTTCTGCGGTCGACCTGACACCGCAGGAAAAGACAAAAGGCTATGAGAACAACCCTCCGGTCAAGACCAGAGGAGTCTACATCACTGTATATTCAGCCACCAAAGGCAACATCAACCGCTTCTTCAACATGGCGGCCAACGGTCAGATAAACACTTTCGTCGTTGATGTCAAAAATGTTGAGGGAGAGCTTCTGTTCAAAAGTTCAGCGGCGGCGAAACATTTTCCTGAAGCGAACAAAAAGGTTATATACCGCTCGACTCCCGCTTTCATCGCCGAAGCAAAGGCAAAAGGGATATACCTCATCGCAAGGATGACCGCGTTCAAGGATGACAAATACGCAAAGGCTTTCCCGGCTCAGGGTATTCTTGTGCCTGATACTGATAATGTCCTGCTGAAGGACCGTGACGGGCTCAACTGGGTCTCGCCTCATGACCGCAAATACTGGGAATATCTGGTCGATCTTTCGATAGAAGCGGCCGAAATGGGGTTTCAGGAGATACAGTTCGATTATGTCAGATTTCCCGACCTCAATGTTAAAATGAACGCGAACAACACTCTGGGCGAAAGCAGAGCGACAGCCATCCAGAACTTCCTCAAATATGCATATAAACGGCTTTCAAAGCACAATGTGTATGTAAGCGCCGACATTTTCGGGCTTGTGCCGAGCGTCGCCGACGATCTTGCGATAGGGCAGTACTGGGAGGCGATATCTAATGTGGTCGATTATATCTGTCCGATGATGTACCCGAGCCACTATTCAGGCACATTCGCAGGACTTGCGATACCTGACACCGACCCTTACAAAACGATAAAACAGTCGGCGAAAGATGCGGTCAAACGAAATAAAAATGTAAAAACTCCCGCGATCATCAGACCGTGGATACAGGATTTCACCGCAAAATGGGTCAAAGGCCACATCGAGTACGGTGCAAAAGAGGTCGAAGACCAGATCAAAGCCTTGAAAGAACAGGGCATCGACGAATATCTCCTGTGGAATCCCCGCAACAGATATACAAAAATCACGATAACTAAGTAGCCTCACGATCTATCGCATCATGAATTATATTGCAATTGGATTTATCAATTAAAAAGTTTGTCTTGCAGTTTTAATTTGTTAAAATGTTTTGAATTTTTTAACTCATTGCAGGTGTAGATATGAAAAAGATTATAATTCTTACAGCCATTTTATTTTTTGTGTTGATGATAGTTTCATGCGGTGGGGATGATGCGGAAAACTTCCCGAATGAACATGACGGCTTGTCATGGTCAGATGCTTCAAGTAATTATATGGATTGGGATGAAGCAATAACTTATTGTGAAAACCTCGGTGGCCGATTGCCGACAATATCAGAACTCCGAACACTTATTCAAAACTGTCCTGCAACAGAAACAGGTGGTGAATGCGGAGTGACGGACAGTTGTTTGTCTTTTGATGACTGCCGGAATAATCCTTGCAAGGGCTGTGAATATGACTATTCCGGTAAATATTCAGTTTTTGGAATGCCTGAGAGTCTCTGGTCGTCTTCGGTGTGGTCAGACGATCCAGGCATTGCATGGCTTGTGACTTTCGAGAACGGACATGTGACCTATGACGCCAAGTATAATAAGCCCAATGTTCGTTGTGTGCGTTAGACCATAAATTCCCACATTAACCAATAAATTTAAAATCTTATTCTTTTTCTTGCATTCTATTTCAAATTCTTTAATTTAAATCGTGATTTAAATTTTAAGAAATTTAAGAACGAGAAGATTTAGATTGAAAAGTCTTGACTATGATATCATCTGTAATATTATAATTGAGTGTGAGAGGTTATTGTGACAAACAAAGCTCTTTTAAAACTTGTTAAGGAAGTCATTGATAATCCAAAGGATGTTGACTTCAGGGTTCTTAAAAAACTTCTTGAATTGTTCGGCTATGATTGCAGACAGCCAAGAAGCGGAAGCAGTCACTATAACTTCAGGAAGGAAAAGAATAATATGATCACCATTCCGAAACATAAACCTGTTAAATCTTTTTATGTTAAGGAAGTTATCAAAAAACTGAATCTGGAGGAGTGGTATGAAAAAAACTCTTAAAGAATATGCGGATCTGCCATATACCAGAGAACTTGTGAAATTTGAAGATGGCTGGCTTGTCAGGATCAAAGAGCTTGAAGGCTGCATTTCACAAGGTGATACTGCGGCAGAAGCTCTTGAAATGATCGAAGATGCATTGCTTGCATGGCTTGAAGTTGCAATTGAAGAAGGTGACGACATACCTCTGCCGGAATCTATACAGGCTGATAATTACAGCGGGAAATTCGCCCTCAGAATGCCCCGTTCCCTTCATGCGGACATTATCAGACAGGCAGCAATTGAAGGAGTCAGCGTCAATCAATATATTGTCGCAATACTTTCCGCTGGCAACCAGAATTTCAAATTGAGCAAACCTAAGATCATTATTCCGGCACTGAAAATTAAAAAACAGATCGGCATCAACCAATA
>JAKLDO010000084.1 GCA_022703485.1 bacterium | reverse complement strand
TCCAGATCGGGACTTACAAGAAATCCGTCAACAATGGTTGTGAAGTTCTCACCCGGCACATATGATTTCTCATTATTTCTAACTGTCGGGATTTCCTTATTAAATACCCAATGCCAGCCTGCCGGAGTCCAGTTTTCAGGCATTTTTGCAGCCCAGGCGAGATATGATTCATCGGTTGTATACTTTCCAAATGAATCTTTTGTGATACCAGGCAGGATATGATTCCAATCTCCGCCCACAACTACCGAATTTCCCTTATTATATTCATTAACAATAAACTTTTTTACAAAGTCGAGCTGTGCAGTTTTCAATTCCTCATTTTCATAGGCGCTCAGATGGAGATTTATCACGACCAGTTCATTATGACTGTTGAAAACTTTATATCTGGAAACGAGCATGCATCTTTTGAGATTGAAAAGCCTTAGCGGAAGCGATGTGTCGACCGGCAGAGATATCCTTTCCTGATTGCCTGAACTCTTAATCTTTGAAACAGTAAGAAGCCCTGACTCCACTTTTCCGATCGGAGAAAGAACCGGACTCGGCACAAAGAACACACTGAAATTAGGCGCATAAACAAGTTCGAAATCTGGAAAAAAATCTTTTAGAACTTGTGTCTGGTCCATTTTAAAGGTTCTGCTGGAATTTATGTCAACTTCCTGAAGAAGCATTATATCCGGCTCGACTTCTTTGAGAATTGATACAACACCCTTGATATTCCCTTCTACGATATCTTTGCTTTCTGGTCTCGAACTGACACCTCCGTCCATAAAAAAATCAGCATCTTTTCCAAGACCTCCGTAACCTATGTTCCATGTGAGCAAAGTAAGGTTTTCAACATTTTTTCCAACATTCCCTGAGACTATGATCTCAGCCGGTTCAATATCTTCGGGAGTATATTCAGAAATGAACGCTGTGATGACAAAAAGCACCGGAATGATAACAATAACTGCTGAGATCGTTTTGACTGCTTTTTTCATTTCAGAAGTTAGAAATCACCCACTCTGAGGTCAATTCCGGCAGAAGGTCCGCTAAGGTCGGCTGTGGAATAGCCTGAACCGTCATCCATTCCGGTCGCAAGTCTGTAGGAAATGTTTATCCCGAGGCCTATATGACCTCCCATGACAAAAAGGAACACTATTTCAGGTTCAAGCGCAAAGAACGGAGAGCTGTGACTGTTGTCCCCTTTTCCGGTGACCATTTCAACCACTCCGCCGCCTATCATCGCTTCCGTCTCTATCCTGAAGAACTTTTTAATATTGAACGAATATCCGATCAAAGCTCCGCCGTAAGTGAATGATACTGTTGCGACTTCATCAGCTTTCAGCGCATGGTCTATGCTGTTTGAAAGGATGTTCACTTTGCCGCCGGCACGCCATTTCCCGTCAATTGCAAGGGATGCTTTTATGGCGGTAAAATACGCAAATGAGGTATCACCGGTAATAAATCCCGAATTTCTGCCAAGAGCACTGAAATTAGCTGACATTCCGCCGTTTATCAAAAGAGGGATGTCACGGCCGGACTCTTTAGGTTTCTGTTCCTGGGCAAAAACGGAATATGTTGAAACCATTACGAATAGAACGATCTGAAATATCAGTTTTGTCATCACATTCTCCTGCCTTGAACAACAATAAAGAGTATTTGTAATTCTCAATTAATCAAGTTTCCAAAACATTTGAATAACATATTTTTTAATGTATAATGGTCCGTTCTTTTATTTCGGGGTGGAAATATGGATGTCAAAGCTCTCATGATCGCTGTTTTTTCAGCAATTCTGCTCTTTACTTCATGCAAATCGGATAGAGTCGATGCGGCTACCTACAAGGCGAGGGAAAAACTTGTCATGCTGGGGAACGACTTTACTGAAGACGGCTTCATAAACGCCATCAGGGAGAACAGAACTGACCTTGTAAAACTTTACATAGAGTCGGGGATATCACCTGACGCTGTTTCAAAAATTGGTGAGAAACCTGTTCCTGCCATATTTTTCGCCCTCGACAGGCAGTTCGATCTCATTGTACAGATGCTTGTCAAGGCAGGCGCAAACGTAAAAAAGAGCATCAAGGGAGTCACCGTCCTGATGAAAGCCGTGGAAAAAAGCAGTACTGCAACAGTTGAGCTGCTTATAGAAAAAGGGGCTGATGTGAACCAGTCAGGAGAAAATGGTCTGACACCCCTCATGATAGCTATCGAGCGGGGCAATATGGATGCTTTTCTTATTCTTCTGAGATCGGGAGCCGATATAAATAAAGGTGATGTTTCAGGAATAACACCCCTGATGCGTGCTGTAAGAAGCGGAAACATCGAAATGACAAGGGAACTCCTGAAAAAAGGGGCGGACATCAAAGCTGAATCAAAGAACGGACTTAAAATAGAAAAGGTCATCGGCGAAAAGAACGGTGATGAAATGAAGATACTTCTAAAAAAAGCAGGTCTTAAGATAGATTGAACTGCTGTCTATTTGATCTCTTCAGGAAAACTTGAATTTTCATAGGATCCATTACCAAGCTGACCATATTTGTTCAATCCCCAGCAGTGAACCTTTCCTGAAAAACTGATAGAACAGGTGTGTCTGTGTCCACAACTTACTGATTTTATTTCGGTAGAATTTTCATATTTTACTTTTAACGGAATCAGACTGTTTTCCATGCTACCGGTACCAAGCTGTCCCACAATATTGCTTCCCCAGCAATAGACTTCATTTTTATCGTCTATAGCACAAGTGTGTTCAAATCCTGCCGAAACCGCTTTAAAGGTTTTTTCAGATTTTACAAGTACCGGGATATTGCTCATTACAGTTGTGCCATCTCCGAGCTGACCTTTGGAATTGTTACCGAAACAGTAAATATTTCCATTTTCTTCAACTGCGCAGGTATAGTCATATCCGGCAGAAACAGAAACAAATTTCATTCCGCCGACGTCAACAGCTACAGGAACACGGCTTATATCAGGCATTTCAGATGCACTTCCTGAAGATCCTCCCGAACCGGCACCGAGCTGTCCTCTGTCGTTTGATCCCCAGCAGAATAATTCGCCGGCATTATCAATAACACACGTATGCATTGAACCACTTGATATTGATGTAATCTTCCTATTTTTAAGAACACCTGTCCTGTCTATCGGCATAGGGTCATTTCTATCCTGCAATGTAGATCCGTCCCCGAGCTGACCGGCAATATTCAATCCCCAGCAGTAAACTGCACTGTCTTCATCAAGAGCACACGAAAATCTGCCGCCTGTTGAAACCTGAATAATATTCTTATCCTTCATCTCACCAGTTTCATCAGCAAAAACCGGAGAATACATATCAATGAAAGATCCGTTGCCGAGCCGACCTTCCGATCTTTCACCCCAACAGAAAACTCTTCCATCCTCGTCAACGGCACAGGAGTGTTCATATCCTGAAGAAATCGCAACGGTCTTTTTATTGTTTGTTATCTTACTTACATCAACAGGTTCAGGCAGATTATTTGTAATTATTGCATTATCGTTTCTATCTATCTCTCCCCATGCATCACCCATCTGACCCTTGGTATTGTCACCCCAGCAGAATGGACGTCCATCCTCATTAACAGAACATGTATGTTTTCCTCCTCCTGCAATGCTTTTTATTTCTTTAACACTCTCTCTTTCAAGGTCGTTCTCATATATCTGCAAAACAGATTCTTTAGCCTTGAACTCATCGCTGACCAACCAGTTGCGGGGTATTTTAAAAAGGTCCGTCCTTTTTTTACCGCTGACCGGTGCATACGGTTTGAAATAGATGTTATCTCCTTTTACTGTTATCAATCCCGGATAACTGTCCTGTTCTTCATAAATAAAGTGTCTTACAAAAACTTCTTTTTTTAAAGGATCTATATATTCAAGATACGCTTTCTGTGATATCTCTTCATCTCCGGTTCCTTCATTTTCCAGCCATATTCTATTTTTTCCTTCAAGATCAAAAGTTGAAGATCCGCTTTTGTAGACAGACCCTTCAACGATCGTGTCAAAACCAGGAGATGTAAAATTAAAAAAGATGGAATCCGTATCTAGATCCCCTTTCTTCGGTCCCACCATCACCACCATCTCACTGTCGCCGTAATTAAAATATGAAAAATCATCATTTGCACTGCAGATGCTGTCTCCGCAATAAATATACTCATTGGTCACGCCACTGAAAAAGCTGAATTTTTCTGAAAGATTAAAATTTGATGTATGCAGCTGTTTTTTAAGTTTGAAATAATCGGTCAGAAAATAATCAGAATCCACTTTGACTTCAGTACAGAGATCTTTATCAACAGCAAAGATCTCATCATGTGTCATGTCGTTATATTCGACATAATAATCAACATAGAAACTATCGTTTTTTGAAAATCTGTTCCATATTGTAATATTTATTCCCGATACAATTGTCTTTCTGTAAATATCACTGCCCGTCAAAGAGTATATCTCCACTTTATCCGGCTCTGAACCATTCTTCCAGCTTTCACACAGAAGAAACATGCTGTCAGAAGAGCTTCCGCTTATTGAACAGTAGGAATTACTGTCAGATTTCCAGAATGTGTATGATATTCTGCCGTCTTTATCAATTTTCACAAGGAACGGTTTTACGGTTCCATTGCCTGATCTCATGCTGACAACAGTTATGATATTTTCATTTTTCTCATCGTAATAGGAATTTGCAACCACATGTCTTTTAAGGTCATTACTTCCGGTTTTTATTGTTTCGCCTTTGCTGAATTTAATTACATATCTGTCAAAAGTTCCGCTTTTTTTAAAAATTGCAAGAAAAGCATACCCTTCTTCAACTTCAGTAAGTTCATCTGCAATGATCGTTCCATCATCTGAAATATGAACAGGGTAAATGTCTCCGTCATAGCTGATGATATTAAAATCCCCTTTTTTATTCCAGCTCCATGAACCTGTCTCTTTGACGACTTTAAAATCAAACTGCTCCTGCACAGCACCACCTGTATGTTCAATTTTATTCCATTCTTCCGCGCAGACAGGTTTTAGCGCAGTGCTATCCGAGTCATTATTATTTTCTGCCGCATCCGAATCAACCGGATCATTATCTTCATTAACTTGATCGTCTGGATCGTTGCATGAAAAAAACAGAATGACAAAAAAGATTACTAAAACCACTTTCATTTATTTCCTCCTGCTTTGCATAATCATTCCGAATTCAAAAACATATTATTATAAATTTGATTATAAATCAACTGAATTTTTCTATTGTGAAAGATTTGAATATTAAATTTGAAAAGCTATAATCCTCTCCGGTTAATTGCAATCTATGTATTCCGGAGCAGCCATGTCTAAAAGTATGACCATACTCGCTATTTCACTTTTTTTGTTCATTGCAGTGTTCTCAATATGGTTTCTTAAAAACAGACAAGTAGACCTTCCGCAGACACCATTCAGGGAAATTGATGTTCAGACAGCCGTCAAGCTTTCAAAACTTCCGCTGGAATGCATTGCTTTGAAATATCCCAATAAACCGGGGAACATTCATGAAACCGAGGCCGATGCAGTGCCTCATGCACTTAAAACACCAGTATTTTCAGGCTGTTTCGACTGGCACAGTTCTGTTCACATGCACTGGACACTTGTAAGACTGCTTAGACTTTTTCCGGATATGGAGACATCTACACAGATAAATTCACTTCTCGATTCCCAGTTCACAGATGAAAAAATAGCAACTGAAATCGCATTTTTTAACGAAAAGTTCAATCTTACTTTTGAGAGAACTTACGGCTGGGCGTGGCTGATGAGGCTTCAGGCTGAACTGTTGATATCAGGCGATGAAGGATCTGCTCAAAGGGCCCGGAAACTTGCACCTCTTGTGAAGATCATAAGGGACAGGACCATTGAGTTCTTCAACAAGCTTCCTTCCGCGATAAGACCGGGAACCCATGCCAACACTGCGTTTTCGATGGACCATATGCTTGCTTATTCAAGGATCGCAAAAGATACTGAACTCGAAAATGTCCTTAAAAAAAGGGCCCGGGATTTTTTTGAACGGGATGTGAAATGTCCTGCCGCCTACGAACCGAGCGGAGTTGATTTCATTTCACCCTGTCTTGCCGAGGCTCAGCTTATGTCACAGGTTCTTGAAAAAGATGAATTTAAGAACTGGCTGGACAAGTTCATGCCTCACCCGAAAGCATATGAATTTACAAATATCTCAGCACCTCCTGTCATAACCGACCACAAAGATTATGTCATCGGACACCTTGTCGGGCTGAACTTTCAGAGAGCGTGGTCATTTAAAATGATCGCAGAGGCCCTTGCAGATGACGATCCGCTCAAACAGCCTTATCTAAATCTCGCAGCGATACACCTTAATGCCGGACTTGACGGAATGGATAAGACAGGCTACGGCGGAGAACACTGGCTCGCAAGCTTTGCAACTTACGCTATGACCGCTGAATAGCATACATCACGATCTTTTTCTCACCTTCCGAACCTTGATTTATCTCTTTTACTTATCTCTTTGACTTTCTTAGCGATATCCTTTTCCCA
This sequence comes from bacterium, assembly GCA_022703485.1. Classification (GTDB taxonomy): domain Bacteria; phylum UBP6; class UBA1177; order UBA1177; family UBA1177; genus JAKLDO01. Next base: position 6,094 of record JAKLDO010000084.1, on the reverse strand, counting down.
CTCTTTTTTAATAAGCTGTATCGATTTCACTTTCCGCTCTTCCAGCCGTGCAAGTTCATTCTGCATTGAAACATAGTTCCTGTATCTTCCGGGATCGAGCTCTCCCGACTCAAGTGCGGACTGGATGGCGCACCCGGGCTCTCCGTTATGCGAACAGTCTTTAAATTTACACAATGATATCAGCTTTTCAATATCTTCAAATGCCGATGAGATCCCTTCTTCATCTCCCCAGAACTGTATCTCACGCATTCCGGGAGTGTCAATTAGCATCGCTCCGTTATCCATCAGAAAAAGCTGTCTTGAAGTTGTTGTGTGGCGGCCTTTATTGACCGAATCGCTGATCTCATTAACTGACTGGATGTCTTTACCGAGCAGAGCATTGACGATCGTTGATTTCCCGACTCCTGAAGATCCGAGCAATGCGACAGTTCTCCCTTTTTTTAAGTACGGCTCAAGCGTTTCCGGATAGTGATCTTTTGCACATACAGCATGCACAGGCACACCGGGAGCGATATTTTCCACTTCTGAAACTGCTTCTTCAGGGTTTTCCCGCAGATCCGACTTGTTCAGCACTATCACCGGTGACGCACCGCTGTTCCATGCGAGTGCAAGATACCGCTCGATACGCCTCAGACTGTAATTTTCATCAAGTCCGGTAACGATGAAAACCGTGTCAATATTAGCCGAGACCACCTGTTCTTCCGTTATTCCGCCCCCTTTTCTCTTATTTGATCCTGACACATTGCGCGAAAAACTGCTTAAACGGTCAACTACTGCATGAATTATCGCAAGATCACCTTCATGCATAACCGCCACCCAGTCTCCGACAGCAGGATAATCAGATCTCACAGCTGCCTGATGCATGAACTTTCCTGAAACTCTGGCATGTATCTCGCCCTTTTCAGTTAAAACCGTGTAAAGCTCCTTCTGTTCATTTATCACTCTTGCAGGCACAAAACCTCTGCTCCTGAATTCTTCAAAAAGTGCACTGAAATATTCATTAAAACCTATATTTATAAGATCCATGACAGACATATCTCCAAAAAATTAAATATTTATTGATTTATTAATTAAAAGATCCCGGAAGATCGGAATTATCAGAAAACCGCTTCTTTAAACCCTATCCTCTGGAAGTCTTTTGAACGATCTCTCGGCACGCATAGATCCCTCCTTCAAAAGAAACATAAACACCGCCAATTTATGCCGAATTCACCTTTTGTCAACCAAAATCCCGCTGATATTTGAACAAAATTGATTTGGAAAAGGGTTTGTTTTATTCTCACCGTACCCTATATTTGGCTCCTTTCCCCTTGCCGATCATTTCAATGAGTCCGTCTTTGACAAGTTCTCTTAATCTGACCTTGATGGTGTTGCGGTTGGCTTTTGTGAGAAGTTCAACTTCACTGATGGTGACAGTTCCACGCTGTCTGATCTCGGTAAGGATCTTTATGGAAAGTTCAGGCAGTTTCATCAGGGAACGCTCTTTTTCAAGCTTCAGCATAAGGTTGTCTTTCTGTTTTTTCAGCATTCTGAGAAGAAACAGTACCCATGCGCCGGTTTCTTTTTCAGGATCGGCCTGAGCCTGTCTGAGTGCAAGATAGTAATCCGATTTATTTTCCTCGACGATCTTTTCAAGCGAACTGTAAGGAATATACTCATAACCTGTTTTAAGCATAAGCAGAGTTGTCAGAATTCTTGAAAGCCGCCCGTTACCGTCCTGAAAAGGATGAATCGCCAGAAAATTGACAATAAAAACCGCGATCACTATCAGCGGGTGTATTTCTCTGTTCTTCAGATTCTCACCTGTCCATTCAACAAGCTCTTTCATCTTTGCAGGTGTTTCAAACGGCGTCGCTGTTTCAAAAACAATTCCTATACTTACTCCGTCACGGTCAAAAGCCTCGACATGATTCGGGAACTTCTTATATTCACCGCGATGCCGCATGTCTTTTGAACTGAACTTTAAAAGCACCTGATGAAGCTGTTTTATGTGATTTTCCGTCAGATCAATATAATTGAATGATTCAAAGATCATTTTCATGGCTTCTGAATATCCCGCCACCTCTTCTTCATCTCTTGAAGTGAATGACCTCGTATTAATCCCTCTCAGAAGAGCCTCTATCTCGGAATCTGTCAGCTTCACACCTTCAATTCTCGTTGAAGAACCGATAGATTCTATAGTTGCGACGAGTTTCAAAGAGGCCATAAGCTCCGGTTTCAGATTTTTTAGAGCTTTCCAGCTTCCCCTGAACTCATCAATTTCAGAAATAAGAGAAACAATTTCATTAGTTACAACAAAATATGAACCTTTCATAAAAAAACCTCCGCATCCGAATCCATACCCAAATATACCCAAATAAACAATTAAAGCAACTTTCGGGTACTTACGGGTATATTTTCGGGTAAGATGCTGATCTGATTAAAGAAGTTCTTTGAGCGCTTTGAGCTTTTCGATGAAAACCTTTTCAATGAGTTTGTAAGGTGCGCTTGATGTCATGTCAACACCTGCATCTTTCAATATTTCCACAGGCGGTTTTGATGAACCGGCTTTAAGGAATCCGTCAATGTACTGACTTGCGGGAACTGTACCGTTCCTCACGCTTTCAGCGAGTGACAGAGCACCGATGAACCCTACAACATATTTATAGACATAGTAATTGTAGTAGAAATGGGGAACGAACGCCCATTCGTTCTTGTAAAGCGGATCTATTATCATCAGGCCGTACTCTTCACCGTAATAACGGCTCAGGGTGTTTCCATAGACATCATTGAGGAAATCAGGCGTAAGCGCTTCCCCCGCCTCGACTTTCTTATAAAGCTCATCTTCAAATTCAGCGAACTGCATCTGTCTGAAAACAGTTGAACGGATCATCTCGATGAAGTGATTGAGGAGGAATTTCTTCTCTTCCTTATCCTCAGTTGTGTCCAGAAGGTGGTTTATCAGCATTATTTCATTGAAAGTGCTTGCAACTTCGGCGACAAATATCGTGTACTGCGACTTTTCAAAAGGCTGATTACCGTTCGAATAGTACGAATGCATGGCATGTCCCATCTCATGGGCGAGTGTCGATGCCGAATTGTAATCATCAATATGGTTCAGCAGTACGAAAGGATGGGTATCATAAGCCTCGCCTGACATATAAGCTCCGCTTCTTTTCCCCTGATTCGGATATATGTCGACCCATCCGTTTGCAGGGTCCATGCTCTGTGCCAGCACTTTTCTGTATTCATCCGTCATCGGTCTCATCGCTTCGTTTATAAGCTTCACCGCCGTATCATATTCGAACTTACGGTTGCTCGCTCCTGTCACCATCTTTGCATAGACATCGTGATATCCCTGATCGGGAATGTTGAGGACCTGCTTCTTAAGTGCAAGATATTCGTGCAGAGACGGAAGAATGGCTCTGATGTTGTCGCGTAAAGTATAGAAAAAATCATATGGAAGCTCGTTCGCGTTCATCTCAGCGGCAAGCGCATCGTGATGATTCCTGATCCTTGTGACAGTTGTGTAGTACTTGATCTGATAGTGCAGCATTTTCGCAAGAGAGTTCTTGTATCCGTCATAAGCCGTCCAGAAAGAATCAAACACTTTTTTTCTGATGTCACGGTCATCGCTGATACGGTATTTTGCATAAGCCGGCATGTTGATTTCAACAAGCTCGCCGTTTATCTCGACCTTGCCGAACTTCATGTCGGTGGATGCAAATGTACTGTAGGTCTCATATTCCGCCATTGAAATACCGCCGAATTGAGCAAGTATCGCCTCTTCCTTGTCAGTCAGAGTGTGCGGTTTGTTCCGAAGCAGTGCATCAAAATATCTTGTATAGACTGCAAAATCGGGATCGTCCCTGAAACTTCTGAGCAGTTCTCCGCTGTATGAAAGAAGCTCCGGCTCCATGAAAGACGATGCGCTCGCAAGTCCGGTATGCACAGACTCCACCATTCCGCCGAGCTCCTGCCACTTCCCTACCGTCATATCGACATCTTTGTTCCTTGCCGCATAGCTTTCAAGCTTCATCATCCGGCGCATTGCATCGGTCGACATCCTGAGTACCGCAAGCAGAGAGTCCCTGTCATTGAGCATACCTTTGAACTTCGGTATCTCCATCGCCGCGTTCCCCACGATCAGGAAATCCTCCTGCACAGCTTCCTCATTTTCATACATATGCTCAGTCTTCCACATGAATTTCGGATCGATCTCATTTCTTTTTTTCATTTTGTGTGTTCTCCTTATTTATCTGCACATGAATACGGGGTTTATGAACTTTCCGTTCTTTACGATGAACATGAGTGCGGTGCCCGGGACGACCGGGTTTCCGGTTACGCCTGTGAAAAGCTTCGTTCCGGACTTTACAATGTCTCCCTGTTTCACATTCGGGGTCTTCACATAGCTTACAGTAAGCGTGTAGTCTCCTGCTTCAAAAACTATCACAGATGATGAATTATCCAGTTTTATCACATCTTTGACAAAAACCTGCATCGGAAAAGAAATGCCGCTGCCGGGCAGGACGAACACGCCTCTGTTAGTGTTCCAGCCTCCGAAAGATGTGCATGCAAAAACATTCTCAAGTTCAGGAATGACCGATGTCCCTTTGGCAGTGAAGGTCTCTATATCTATCCCTTTTTCAAGATGTTCAAGCTTAGCCTCAAGCTTTTTGAGCCTGTCATGGCTTTCCTGGAACAGCTTCTCAAGCTCATCCATGTCTTTTTTTGAATCCCTGACGGCGCTTTCAAGGTAAGCTATCGACATGTTATAGATCTTCCTGCACTCGTTATCGAACATGAAACACCGCTCTTTCAGGAACACCGATGACTTTTTCAGAAGCTGAAGTTTCCTGTGTTTTAAAAGTGCGTTGTAGGATATAGACCTTATGACCTCGATCTCCTGTCTGGACACCTTCACGGCATAAGCTACATCCTCTTTCTCGTTCTCGAACCTTTCGGTGAGTATTTTCTTCTTCAGAGAAGTGCCGCCGTTCTGGGCATCAAGATTTAATACCGATACCGGTAATATGAGCAGTATCAGGACCTTAGAGAATTTCCTCATAGACAAAGATAAGCTCTCCCATGAATTTTAAATTGTGGAAATCACCCGCATACGGCGGAGTCCACGCTGTGAAATCCTCGCTCGTCGATTTCTTTCCTGTGTGACGGTCTATCCTGTAGATGAACGCTTTCCATTTATTTCCGTCCTTGGGCGGATTGACCGGAGCATCCTCTATCGAACTCCACGGGATCGCCATCTCAACCGTCCAGCCCTTATCCTTCTCCTTGCTGTCATTGAGCTTTCCGTTAAGTTTTACGGCATATTTTATCTTTGAATCATAGGAATCATCACGGTTTTTTCTTCTTCCGTTAAATTTGGAATCGAACTTGACTCCGCCTGCAGACACCTGTATCTCGTAATATATCTTGCCTTCACCTCTTGGATCAATGAACACTTCAACGACATCGTCTTTATCGTATATAGGCTCATCGTCCTTTTTAAGTTCGGCGTAAATATCCTCATCTTCAACATCAAATGCGAAATAGAGGTTCTTGTGGTCCATGGCGGTCATAACAGTGGTCTTTGCCTTGCTCAGTCCGCTTCCGTTAGATATCCAGAACTTGTCATCCTTTGAAGCGTTCGTCCAGAAACTCTCTTTCAGCACACCGTCGATTTTCAGCTGGTCCCTTGAATTACCTGCAATTGTGAAGACATCCATCTTCTTTTTCAGAATGTTCGGCTTAGTGATCTTGATAGAACCCATTTCAAGCCTGTTCTTTCCGTCGTTGTACTGTTTTTCAGGTGTCGTCCTCTTTCCCCCGTTGAAGAAACCGCCGCGGATATACATCGTGTCGGTATCAAAGAACTTGGGGATCTCCTTGATCTGAGCAGTATCCATTATGATCTTTCCTGTGGCGAGCTTTTCAACCTTGCCTTCAAGGAATTTGTGATCATATATGAACCGTTCATTACCTTCTTTATCCTCGAAGTGGAAGAAAAGTTTCCAACCTTTTTCAAGCTGTTCGTTGAATCTCCAGTATGTCACGAGCTTAAAACTCTCTCCGTGTCTCGGTTTCAGCGGATCTGTGTACCAGCCGAGGAACTCTA
>JAKLDO010000083.1 GCA_022703485.1 bacterium | reverse complement strand
ATAGGGATCATTGTGTGTAAGACAAAAGACCGTACTGAAGTTGAGTATGCGTTGAAAAGAAGCGATACACCAATTGGAGTTGCAACTTACAAAATGACAAAAACACTGCCTGAATCAATGAAAAATCTTCTTCCATCACCTGAAAGAATTGCGGAAAAACTGTCTACACTTTCCGGAAATGAGGAAAAATAAAAAAGTGGTTTGCCTTCTCGAAGATGGAATTCCCCACCGCCCGGCAGCTTCTTGCAAAAACGGTCCTTTTCCCTTAAAACTATCTTAAAGTGAAGAAGAAATGAAAGCATAATATTTCTTTTTTCCGGGAAAGGGTTAAATTCTACACAGTCCGGTTTTTGGAGAGCGGGTTATGAAAATAGCTTTCTTTGATTCAGGTGTGGGCGGGCTTACCGTTCTGAGCACTGCGATGAAAGAAATACAGAATGCCGAGTTCATTTATTTTGATGATTCAAAAAATGTACCTTACGGCACTAAATCCAAGGAAAGAGTGAAAGAGCTTGTAATGGATGCTGTAGATCTTATTGCAAGTCTTGATGTCGATGCCCTTGTCATAGCCTGCAACACCGCGACAAGCATTGCAGTGAACTCAATCCGCGAAAAATACACCTTTCCCGTCATCGGAATGGAGCCTGCGGTAAAACCCGCCGTTGAAAAGTGCGGACAGAAACAGGTACTTGTGACTGCAACACCGCTCACACTAATCGAGGAAAAGTTCCAGAACCTCGTTTCAAGGATAGATCAGGGAAATGTGGTCAACCTGCTGGCACTACCCGAACTTGTTGTATTTGCTGAGAATTTCATGTTTGATGATGAAACTGTACTGCCTTATCTGAAAGAAAAGCTTAACCCCTTCAACCTTGATAACTTCGGAACGATCGTCCTCGGATGCACCCATTTTCCGTTCTTTAGAGAACATTTCAGGAAGGTGATACCTGAGCATGTCCGGATAATTGACGGAAACGAAGGAACTGTCAGACACCTGAAAAACATACTCAGAGATAAAATTACAGAAAGATCAGTAAGAACAGAAGTCACTTTTTACTCAGGCGGAGTGCAACAGACCGATAATCTCAGATATCAGAAATATCTGGATCTCCTCAGCAGTATCTGACTATATATTTGCAAGAAATTCATGTGCCGCAACCATCCTTACATTCTCTTTCATTTTACTCTGAGAAAGGTTGTGGACGATCTGATATTTCTGCACTTTATCGTCAAAGAATGATGCGAAATGAAAAAGGTGTTTCGAAAAATTATCATCACTTAATTTAACCTCAACCATCTGAACCGGAACTTCATCGACAACTGTCAGAAAATCAACTTCTCTTTTTTCTTTGTCTTTTATAAAATGAAGTTGTGTTTTGCAACCTTCTGTGTCTTCAAGAAAATGAAGTTTTTTTATTAAGGCGCAGGCCACTGCATTTTCAAGAGCGGCCGCTTCACCGTTTTCAACAGCTCCTGTATCATAGAAATAATACTTGGGTTCTTTAAGAATAGCCCTTGCAATATTTCTGTGATAAGGTCTTACAGGAAAAATGACAAAAAGCTTTTCAAGCACCTCAAGCCAGTATTTTACAGTAGGAACGGAAACCTGAAGATCTCCGGCAAGAGAACTGTAAGAAACCGAAGAACCTACCTGCCTCTTCAGAAGGTCGATAAGTATTTCGATACTTTTTATTTCACGCACTTTCTCAAGATCCAGAAGATCCTGCCGTATAATTACATCTGTATGCTGACGGCGCCATCTTTTGGCAAAACTTTCGCTGCCTTTTAAAAACGGCTCAGGAAACCCTCCGGTTTTCATTATCACATTCAGAGCATCTCTTGAATTCATAAAAGAAGCCGCTTCTTTTACATCAATTGGATGAAGCCGGTAATAAAAATGACGACCGGCAAGAGATTCGCCCCCCTTTTTGAATGTGTCCATCCTTGCCGATCCTGTTACAAGGAGTGCCGGAGAAACGCCTTCTTTGTCATAAACACCTTTAATCCATGATTTCCAGTTTTTCATTTTGTGTAATTCATCAAATATGATAAGGCCTTTATCCCTGTCCCACTCTTTCAATGACAACACCTTCCTGTCCTGAGTGTCATCAAAATTCAGATATGTGTATGTAATATCAAGCTGTTTCGAAAGTGTTGTCTTGCCGACCTGTCTCGGGCCTGAAAGAAGGACTATTTTTGTTTTCAAATCCTCTGAAATAAAAGTTTCGAGGTATCGCCGCATATTTTCCTCCACTTCAAAAATATATGACTATTTTAAAGCGTTTTTTAGATCAGTCAAGACTATTTTTAAGTTGTCTTTAAAATAGTCACACGAAGAACTGTCATGAAATTAGCGCTGAAGCCCAGCTCATGCCTATTACTAACCAGAAAACGAACATCAGCATCGCCTGATGGTATTTCCCGGCTATCTCGTGCTTTGAATAGATCCTGCCAGCCATGAGTCCAAGTGGAATTCCCGACAGAAACCCGAAAAAATGGGCAAGAACATCGGTCTTTTCACTGCTTCCCAGCATTGCAAGAAGCCCTATCGCCGCTCCGAAAGGGACCCATGCGTGCATTTTCTTCTCTCTGAACTTTTCAAAGAACTGTAATCCGGCAAGAACCCCCACCACACCGAAAACTGCAGTGGATGCCCCGATGGAATTATGTCCGCTGCCGTAGAAAAATGCGTTCAGGACATTCCCTGCAAAACCTGAAACAAGGAACATGAACCACGCATAACCTGTTCCGATGAGTGTTGAAAGTGAATAGACCGCAATGCCGCCGAAAAATATGTTCGATGCAAGGTGTTTTATGTCACCGTGAAGAGTGAGCGCCGTTACCGCCCTGAAAAAATCACCTTCGGTTATCGCTGATGCCGAAGACCTGCCGGCTTTCAAAAGCCCGGACTCAGGATAAATATAAACAAAGGCATGGAAAACAGCGAGAGCTATCAGAACAGAAAAGAAATAGAGAACATTTATCTTCTGGAACCTTATGTGGCCGAAACGGTTCTTCGGCCGTTCAATACGCCCCGACTTTTCATAATTAGCGATCTCTTCCATGGCTCTGGAATAGTCATCAACATCAACTTCCACTTTCCATGCATTCCAGTAGTAAACGACATTGTTCCTTATTGAAAGAGAGTCCAGCAGAACGGAATATTCATTCGCCACCCTCTTATTTAAAGCTGAAATAAAAGCTGAATTTCTTTCCTGCCCATCATTCATGGACTAAGTTATAGACACGGGAGGATTTTAATCAAGGTAGTTAATTTTTACAGTAAAACAGCTGAACAGCCGGAATCTTTCTTTTTGGTTGTATCGACCGGTTCGTCGTCAACCCAGATGTCGGTATCAGTATTTTCAACTGTGTCGTCATCGGAGTTTGTTATTTCGTCGTTCTGGGAATTGTCATTGTTTTCATTATCGGCAACTGTTCCATCAGTTGTTTCATTGTCGGTCACTTCGTTATCACTGTTCTCATTATCGACAGCCTCTTCTTCACTGCATTCTGAAAGGTCGTATGTGCAATCGGAATTGCATTTGAGAAGTCCTGATTTGTATCCTTCGATGTTTTTACACTCAACGCCTGCTGTAAACTGAGTGTCACAGTCCTCACCTTCGTCGACGACACCGTTACCGCATTTAAGGAATGTCTTGACCGGAAGCTGCATTGTCGTGCAGTGAATTGAACCGCCCCATACGATCATATCATTGGAAAGTATACCTATAATATGGTGTCTCGGCATCAGGTCCTGATATATCTTGAGACCTTCTTCATCTGTCCCTCTATCATATATGGGAACAATTACATAATCATTTACAATAGTTGAATTTGTATGGGTATATTGAACTCTCCATGTGTCACCTTGAGCAGAGTAATTACCGAAAGTCATAGGAATTCTCACTATGTTCCATTCCCCGCCGTCAGGTTTCGGAGTGTTAGCGTAGAACTCGGCCGCCGCATCAAGAGCATCCATTTCAGCCTGAGTAGCACCCAGTTCAGCAGTTGAATAACTTACAATAATTGTGTTCTGGTCGAGGATCTTTGAATACATATCAATATGCGTAGTACCTTCATCCGGAAGAGACACAGGGTGGTAAATTCCATTAGAACAGTTCAGATAATCGGTGTAAACAGCGTCGATATCTTCTTCAGTCCAGCCTTCATAATCAACATTGTATTCAACCACACCGGTCGAAGCCCAGCATGTCCCGAGACCGTCAGTCATGAAATTTCCGCCTTCCGTGAAAAGACCTGTCGAGAATATCTGTTCACCCCACAAATCTGCAAGTTTGCCGTTTATAGCATTATCGTTTTTCCGTTCGGAGTAATATTCGTGATTGACGATAGCTCTTTGACCGTCAAGATAGATGTACCAAGGACCGTAATCGCGGGTCCAGTTAGCATCATAGTCGTAATCAAGGAATACAACATCGTTCTCATCGATACCGTTAGGCTCAAGAACCTCGTTTTTAATATCCTCGATATCGTTATATGTCTGTCCCATGTAGCTGTAGGAAGAGTCTGCAATGATATAAGGGACAGCTCCAGCCTTAATGATCGTCTTTATCATTTCGGAATAATAAGGATAAAGCTCGTTCCAACCGACCGGCACCTGGATCAGAACTCCTTCCATTGAAGAGAACTCCGCAGGAACATAAATTTCCTTTGACTGGTCCGGAGGTGTAAGCGGAACCTTAGAATAAAACCTTGAATCGGTCTTTACTTTAACACCTGTCTTCCAAGCAGGAAGCGGCTGTTTTGCAGGCCTCTGCGCAAACAGTGTAAAGCAGAACGACAGCACAACGGTCAGCAGAATGATCTTTTTCATGACTCCTCGCTAAAAAAAGAGATTTAACAAAGGTGAGTATATGCCTAAAGAAAATAAAGTAAATCAGAGAAATTGGAATTTAGTGAGGAATGAGACCCAGAAGTATACCGGCAGCTATTGCAGAACCGATTACACCTGCAACATTGGGAGCCATTGCATGCATGAGAAGATGATTTTCAGGGTCTGCCTGTCTTCCAAGCACCTGAGCAACCCTCGCACTGTCAGGAACAGCCGAAACACCGGCACAACCAATTATAGGATTTATCTTATTCTCTTTTTTAAGGAACAGATTTATGAATTTAGCTATTAAAACTCCGCCTGCCGTTGAGAACATGAAAGAAAGAGCACCCAGAGCAAATATCTTGACCGAGGCAGGAGTGAGGAAAGTCTGTGCGCTCGTTGAAGCTCCGACTGTAAGACCTATAAGTATCGTTACAATATCGATCAGGGCCGTATTGGCTGTTTTTGCAAGTCTGTCAGTTACACCGGATTCCTTCATTATGTTCCCGAGAAGGAGCATTCCGATAAGAGGAAGTCCGCCCGGAGCGATCAGAGCACATACAGAGAAAGCAACTACCGGGAAAAATATCTTTTCTCTTTTTGTCACAACTCTCGGCGGTTTCATCCTTATAAGCCTTTCATTTTTTGTTGTAAGCAGTTTTACAACAGGAGGCTGGATGACGGGAACAAGGGCCATATACGAATATGCCGCAATAGCTATCGCACCGAGAAGATGAGGAGCCATAAGACCGGTCGTGAATATCGCTGTGGGACCGTCAGCTCCGCCGATAATACCTATTGACGCCGCTTCCTGTATTGAGAAACCAAGGAACATAGCGATCAGGAACGCCGCGAAAATACCCAGCTGTGCACCGCCGCCAAGAAGTATGAGCTTAGGGTTCGCGATCATGTATGAGAAGTCCGTCATTGCACCTATCCCGAGGAATATCAAAGGCGGATAAATACCTTTCAAAACTCCGAAATAAAGATAGTTCAGGACTGAACCCGGATCATATATTCCTATCTGCACACCGGCCGCTGTGGGAATGTTACCGATCAGGATACCGAAACCGATGGGAAGAAGAAGAAGCGGCTCATAATCCTTTGCAATGGCGAGAAATATGAAAAGGAATGCCACCATCCACATTATGAAATTCCCGAGAGAGAAATGTGCAAAAGCAGTTGTGTTAAAGAACTTCGTTATAAAGCTTTTATTTTTCTCGATATAGTTTTCAAGAGCGCTTGAAGACCTGACGGAGAAATCTATGAACTGCGGAGTGATCTGGTAACTGCTCTTAAAATTCTTGATGTAAATCAAATTGCTTATCATTACATCGCCGACACTTTCACCGTTTATCATTACAGGATACTGGTCGGCAGGGGCCTTAAAATTAATGAAAGACACACCGTTATCTGCCACAACGACATCTGAATGCCTGAAAATCCTTGTTCCGCCATCTGCGAAATATGCGTTTATCTCATAGTTGTTTATGTCAGGAACAAACATATCGATCTCATCCTGTGCCGGCAGAACAGACTGCTGACCTGTAACGATAAGATATGTGCCCTCTTCTTTTGCTCTTGTCTGAAGCGAATAGCTGTTTGAAACTATCGCACCGTACTCTGTTCTTTCCTGCCACTGCCCGGCAACAAAATATTTTACCTGAAGCTTTACAAGGGACCTGTTCTCATAAACTCCGGTAAAACCGCCTCCGGTCTGTTCCTGAGCAAACAGAGAAACCGTCAGCATAAGCAGAGATATCAGAAAAACGACCTTTTTTATCATATTCATTGCTTTCCTCTATCCGATTGTTATAAGCGCCTGATGTTCCTTGACATTGTCCCCTTCCTTTACCTGAACAGACTTGACAGTTCCGGCAACGGTAGTGTTAATGTCATTTTCCATTTTCATCGCTTCCATGGACATAACCTTCTGCCCGATAGAAACAGAATCACCCGGCTTTACAAGTATCTTGAGGATGAGCCCCGGCATCGGAGCTTTTATCGCAAAACCGTCAGCACCCGTATCAGCAGGAGCCTGCTGCTGTTCAACCGGTCTTGTCGCCGCTGTCGATCTCGGGACCGGAGGAGTGAATACAGCCTGAGGTTCACCTGTGAATGCTACAGCAACATCAAAAACCTTGCCGTTGACATCGACTTTTGCCGATTTCGCACCGAATTCCTTTACTTCAACCGTGTACTTATTCCCTTTTATCGTAAGTTCATATTTTTTCATATTCCGCTCCTACTTTTTTAATGACTGCCATCTTTTAAAACGGGTCGACTGTCTGAACATGCTTGTTGATGTCCACGGGGTCTGATTGTAGAACTGCTTAATCTCCGTCAGTGCTATCTTATCCGAACTTTCAGCAAGATACAGTGACAGACCTATGACTGCGGCATACTGTTCTATATCAGCCTCTTCCGAACTGATCGAAGCAGGTTTTTCAGTCTTCGGTTCCTCAACCTTCTTCTTTTCCGGCTGTTTTGTATGACCGTGACCGCCGCCATGCCCCTTGCCTTCGCCCAGATGCTTGAACTGTGTCAGGATCAGAGCAAGAATTGAAAGACCACCGATCACGACAGATATTCCGAGGAAAGGAAGCACCTCAACGATCATTTTTTCAGATTTTGACAGACCGTCGAATATACCTACTGCATTCTGGAGAATTTCGATAGAGTGTATCATAATTCCTCCTTAAAGCGGTATGTTGCCGTGTTTTTTCGCAGGCAGATCATCATTTTTTGTAATAAGCATCTCGAGAGCCTTTATAAGTCTCGGTCTTGTCGTCTTCGGTTCGAAAATATCGTCAATGTATCCATGCTGTGCGGCAATATAAGGATTCGCGACATTTTCATTGTAAAGTTCTTCCTGCTCAGCAAGGAACTTTTCCTTATCCGGAGCTTCATCAAGTTCTTTCTTCATAAGAATCTCTATCGCACCCTTTGCACCCATGACGGCTATCTGAGCTGTCGGCCATGCATAATTAAGGTCTGTCCTGAGATTCTTTGATGCCATTGCAAGATATGCGCCGCCTGTTGATTTTCTGGTGACGACTGTGATCTTTGGAACTGTGGCTTCACTGTATGCATAGAGCATTTTTGCTCCATGCCTTATTACACCGCCGTATTCCTGGCCTGTTCCAGGAAGGAATCCCGGAGTGTCGACGAATGTAATGAGCGGAATGTTGAAAGCATCGCAGAATCTTACGAATCTTGCCGCCTTGCCGGATGAATTTATGTCAAGGCACCCTGCAAGGACATTGGGCTGGTTTGCAACAACACCGACCGAACGACCGTTGAGCCTTGCAAAACCTACAACTATATTCATTGCATAAAGCGGCATGACCTCGAAGAACTCGCCGTCATCGAAGATCATGTGGATAATGTCTTTAATATCATAACCTTTATTGAGGTTCATCGGAACAACTGTATTAAGAGCCTCTTCCATTCTGTCAAAAGGATCAGTGCATTCAACAGCCGGAGCTTCTTCTGCATTGTTAGACGGAAGGTATGAAAGGAGTTTTCTTACAGATTTAATGCTTTCATCTTCTGTTGCGTGTGCAAAATGGGCAACACCCGATTTTGTCATGTGAACGATGGCACCGCCGAGCTGATCGACCGTAACATCTTCGTGTGTAACCGCCTTGACGACCTTCGGACCTGTAAGGAACATGTATGAATTGGTATCGGTCATGAAGACGAAATCTGTCAGTGCAGGAGAATAGACTGCACCGCCGGCACACGGGCCGTAGACTGCCGATATCTGCGGGATGACGCCGCTTGCAAGCGTATTTCTCTTGAATATCTCTCCATATCCGTTAAGTGAAAGAACACCTTCGGGAATGTTGGCTCCGCCGGAATCGTTAAGAGCAATGAACGGAGCTCCCACTTTGAGCGCGAGGTCCATGACTTTGCATATCTTCTCACCAACTATCTTGCCCAGAGATCCGCCGGCGACAGTGAAATCCTGTGCCGCGACGAACACTTTTCTTCCTTCCACCGTTCCGTAACCGGTAACGACACCGTCCCCTATCGGACTTCCGGCCGCCGCACCGCAACGAAGGGCATCAAGTTCTTCAAAACTGCCAGCATCAAGGAGCATCGCAAGCCTCTCGCGGGCCGAAAGCTTCCCTTTTTTGTGCTGATCGGCAATTCTTTTTTCTCCGCCGCCCAGTTTACCTTTTTCTTTTCTGGACCTAAGATCCGCCAGTTTTTCCTGGATAGTTACCATTTCACAGTCTCCAAAAAGATATTAATGTTTTTCCTCAGTAAGCTCCAGAAGGATCTTTGTCTCCTTCGGATGTATGAAAGCTATTTTTGTTCCGTGAGCACCTCTCCTGGGCACTTCGTCTACCAGCTTCACACCTTTTTTCTTCATTTCTTCGAGTTCCGCCTCGACATTATCACTGCTTACTGCAAGGTGATGCATTCCTTCACCTCTTTTTTCTATGAATTTTGCAATGGGGCTTTCCGGAGATGTAGGCTCAAGAAGCTCTATTCTGCTCTCTCCGATATCAAAGAAAGCAACTTTTACCTTCTGGTCTTCAACAATCTCTTCGCCTGCATACTTAAGCCCGAGAACATCACGATACAGAGCCATAAATTCATCAATATTGTTCACCGCAATACCGATGTGATTGATCTTTCTTGTCATTATTTCCCCCATTTTATTTTAAGATTTTCAATAAGCTCTTTCATTGCACGGTAAGGATTTGACTTTCCGCTTTCCAATTCACTGATCCACCTGGTGAACATACCGCCCTCATTTAAAATTGCAAGAATATTCGCCCCTATTCTGTCAAGCGCCATATGCTTGAATTGATTGAGCATTTTATCTCTCTTAACCTGAACACCGTTATTTTTCAGCCAGACAGACCTTTCCGATATGCGGTCCATCAGCATACTTATGCCCTTGTTCTCGGTGGCCACTGTTTCCACAACCGGCGGTTCCCACGCAAGTCTGTGCCTGTTAAGCTGGATTATCATGTTTATCTCGGCGGCAAGTCTCTCTTTTCCATCTTTATCCGCCTTGTTGATGACAAAAATATCGGCGATCTCCATTATTCCGGCCTTGAGCGCCTGGACATCATCGCCCATACCCGGAACAAGGACAAGTAAAACTGTGTCAGCGATGCTCATGACATCAATTTCACTCTGCCCGACACCAACTGTTTCAACGATCAGAACATCAAAACCCGCACTTTTCATGAGGTTGAGTACATCTATCGTTGCCGGAGCAAGACCTCCGAGACTGCCTCTGCTTCCCATTGAACGGATGAAAACACCGGGATCGGTCGAATGATCGCACATCCTTATCCTGTCACCGAGAATAGCTCCTCCGGTAAAAGGGGAGCTCGGATCGACAGCTACGACACCGACAGTTTTTCCAAGTGCACGGTACTCAGCGATGATCCTGTCTGTAAGCGAGCTTTTTCCGGCTCCGGGAGGACCTGTTATGCCAATGACAGTCGTTTCGGGACTTTCCTTGTAGAGGTCCATCAGCAGTTCCTCTGAACCTGCTCTGTCGTTTTCGATCTTAGTTATCAGCTTTGCAAGACTGCGGAAGTCAAAAGCGATCCGGTTTTCCATTATTTCTTTACATTTTCCTTGATGAACTTTATGAACTCCTCCGAAGGCGTTCCCGGTGTGAAAACAGCCTTTATCCCGTTCTCTTTCAGGAAAGGAATGTCGCTTTCAGGAATGACACCGCCGCCGAAAACGAGAATGTCACCGGCACCTTTTGCTTTAAGTATTTCAACAACTTTAGGAAGGAGTGTGTTATGCGCTCCGCTGAGGATCGAAAGACCGACTGCATCGACATCTTCCTGAATTGCGGCATTTGCAATGGCTTCAGGGGTCTGACGTAGACCTGTGTAAATGACCTCCATTCCGGCATCTCTAAGCGCCCTCGCAACGAATTTTGCACCTCTATCGTGACCATCCAGACCCGGTTTTGCAATTAAAACTCTTATTTTCTGACTCATTTTGCCCTCCTTGGCAACTAAAATATTATCAATTACCACCCATCTTCTTCACAATTCGTTTCATCATAGCCATTGCAAGTTGAATTGCAAGATGCTGCGCTGCTTACATACGATGAACTTATCGTTGTGCATAAAATCTTCATCATTTACTCGTTTATTTTCCAATATCCTGATTTGGCAGATCCAACTCTTTTAATGGTTCCTTTTTTAATAAGATCCTGAATATGCCTATGTATTGTGGCTCTTCCCTTTTTCAGTTTTTCCGCTAACTCTTCATAAGTTATTTCTTCATTATTTTTGATTTCCTTAATGATTTCCTTCTGGATTTTGCTAAGTTTTACAGTCTCATTTACAGTCTCATTTACAGTCTCATTTACAGTCTCATTTTCTGGAAATGTGAAAACAGTAACGTGAAAATCATTCGGAGAAACTTTAAAAACCGGATCTGGCAGACCGTATTTCCTGAATTCTTCAACAACTCTTTTTATTCCTGAGCCGTATTTCTCAATTATTCCGGCATCTTTAAACATTGCCGCGATAAGCTTGTTGCGAGGTTTAGAGGAGAGTTTTCCATTAATTATTTCATCGACAGAAATATCCCCCTGCAATCCTCCTGAATTGAAAAACTCAATTCTATTGTCATAAATCTTAATAACTGTGTCAACTGGGGACGAATAATCTCTGTGAACTATTGCGTTTACTACAAGTTCTCTTAATGCTTCAAGTGGATAATCCCATCTTTCTTCACGCATTACACTGCCTGTAAAAACATATCTCTTGTTTATATGTTTCGTTATGAATTCAAGCACTTGATCAACTTCGGAAAAAAGATCGGTTCTTAATGTCAAAGCATCTTTTATGATTGTATCTGTCTGAAATCGTCCAAGCTCAATTGTTGAAACAATGCTCGGGTCTTTCATGAACATAAGAAAACAGCCCAGGGTCAATTTTTCTTCTCTGATAAGTTCAAATTTTCTCAGAATGGTTTTGGGATCATCTTCTATTTTTTTACCTCTTATCGCATTGATTCTATTAATAAATTCAGTCACTTTTTCAAAAGATATGTCTTTCATTCCATGATATGGGTCATGATAGCAATCCCAACTTGTATTCATTGACTGAAGCCTTGAATTTATAACTTCGTCAACACTCATTACATGGTTGCTGTTTTTTCTTCGGATGTAGTATCTGCCTTTATAAGAAACCGGCTTAATCGGATATTCTGATATGGAAATAATGAGTATTTTTTTCCCCCCAGCAACTTCTTCAATTGAAACTTCCGGAACAATAACAGGCTGAGTAGAGTTTCTCATTTCATTTATATATTGCTGTACCGTTTCCTGATTGATAGAAACTCCTTTCACTTTACCATTATTTGTAATTCCAACATATACTGTTCCACCATGAAAATTAGCAAAAGAAACAAGAGAGATAACCACTTCCTTTGAAAAAGATTCTTTGAACTCAATCTTTTCATTTTCACCAAGAGCAATGATTTGTGCTACTTCCACTTCATTTCTCCTGCAAGAGTTAACATTGTATCTTCACATCTTTCAAGCTGTTCGTCCATCCCTGAAATTGAACAACCGCTTTCTTTCAATTCTTCAAGTGGAGATAGATCTTTAATGCAGTTTTCTCTGATTGAGAGTGATCCCATACCTTCTCTTTTTCTGAGCGGTTCAGCGTTTTCTATTTTGTTGTAATTGAGATCAACTTTTTTAAGCACCGGAAATGAATCATTATCACTGAACCCTGAAAGATCAGTAATTTCATTCAGTGCTAACCAAAGAGTTTCTAGGGATTTTAAATTTTTCAATATAGGCACCTTAGTAATTTTATTCCATGGTATTGAAAGAACTTCAAGATTTTCAAGTGAATCAAGCGGTGTCATATCTGATATTTCATTATTGCCGAGATATAAAGTTTGAAGCGAATAAAGCCCTGCCAACGATGGCAAATTGCTTATATTATTATAACTTATGTTGATAGTTTTGAGTTTTTTCAGATTTCCGATTTTCTCTGGAATTTCCATTATTTGATTTTGGTCGGCAATTAACATTTCTAGATTGGTGAGACTAACAATAATTGATATATCGGTGATTTTATTATCAGCACAGCCGAAGCGGATAAGTTTTTCCATGTTTTCAATAGCGGAAATATCTGTAACTTTGTTGTAGTGAAAAAACAAAACCGTTAAATTTGTTAATTTGTTAAGCGGAGTGATGTCCTCAATGTTATTATATGTAAGATATAGTTCTTCAAGTTTCTGCAAATTCCCCATGTTTTCCGGCAGAAACTCAATTTGATTTTCACTTATATCCAGTATCTTGAGATTTGTCAGTTGTTCAATCGGTGAAACATCTTTTAATTCAGTTCCGTTTATTTCAAGTTCCTCAATGGATGTAAGCTTGGAAAACGATCCGTCAAGACAGTTCATATTATCAAAATCGTTCAAATCATTATAAAAAATAGTGAATTTCTTAATTTTTTTCAAACCCGACAAAGGTGTAAAATCATAGATGTTG
>JAKLDO010000082.1 GCA_022703485.1 bacterium | reverse complement strand
TCGTATGCTTTAGACAGAAGACGGTCTTTTTCAGCATGAGCATTGAGAATTACACCGCCACCGATCATTGTAAGTCCGCTGAACATCAGAACATATTGGGCTGAAAGAGAATTCTCTCCTCCGGCTTTATCGTGAATGAATAAAGAAAGTCCTGTTGCAAAGACCACCGGTCCGATAATGTTAAATGCTGTCGCCCATGCTTTTTTTGCCTTGAAAGACTTTGAATAATCCGTTGCTTTCTGACCTGAAAGAGATCTGAACATATACTCACCGGCATTTCCCTGCTGGGCGGCAAGTTGTTTAATCCTTTTGGATTCATCCTCTTTAGTTGCTTTCTTGTATGCGATGCCGGCAAGGTAATATTTTCCCTGAGATTCATAGAATTTTCCGAGCTCAGCATATACATCACTGTCATTCCAGCATGCAAGATGCCTAAGGTAATATTCAGCCGCTTTATCAGACTTTCCATTTAATATCAGTTTCCTGGCTTTGAACACATTCCATTTATAGGATTCATCAATCGGAACGCAGTCTCTATCCTTATTTTCTGTTCTGACAGCTGAATAATTAATAGATATGTCAATATCCTCAGAAAAAAGATGTAAAAAGGAAGAAAGTATAAATAGAAAAGTTAATGGTCTGAAAATCCGCATCATACTATCAGTCTCCCGATATGAACTGCCAAGTTTAGTAATCATTAACAGACCAGTTTGTTTTTGCAAGGAAATAAATAACAACAGGTTTTTTATTGTGTTAGACTTCCCCACCACAGCAACAGGATATTATTACACTATCCGGTTCACGACAATTCATAAAACTCTTCTTTTATTTCAGCTAAGAATCTGCTGGGCAGAGACAGGCTTCCGCCGTAAAAGGATATTGATGCGGGGAAGGTGAGGATAAGTTTTTCCTTGGCTCTGGAGCATGCGACATAGAAAAGTCTTCTTTCTTCTTCGAGGTCGTCGATCTTTGAAAGAGAGCGGTCTGAAGGGAAGCATCCGTCAAGGAGATGCACTACAAAAACTGTGTGCCATTCAAGCCCTTTGGCGCTGTGAACTGTGGAAAGAACAACTTTTCCGCCATCATCACTGTCCACGGGACCATCAGCTACAGAAAGCGCATTATCCGGCGGATCGAGCGCAAAATCGGTAAGGAACTTTTCAAGCGACCTGTATTTTGAAGCTATCTGTTGGAATACCGAAATGTCCCTCATCCTTTCTTCATAGTCGCTTTCGAGCTCCTTAAGAAGCGGAATGTAGTAATCCGAGATG
This sequence comes from bacterium, assembly GCA_022703485.1. Taxonomy (GTDB): domain Bacteria; phylum UBP6; class UBA1177; order UBA1177; family UBA1177; genus JAKLDO01. The sequence goes on along the minus strand of JAKLDO010000082.1, from coordinate 12,242 downwards.
ATGCTTAGAGTTCCGGCCACCCCTTTTCCTTCTCCGCCCGCCTTGAAAAGCATCTCAAACAGTTTTTTAAGGTCGCTGAAATATCTCTTTTTTGAAAACGCACCAATCTCTTTGAAACCGCCTGAAGATATCGCTTCTACGATCTTTCCCGATGTTCCAGTCCCTATTCCCGGAAGTATTTTCAGAATTCTATTCATCGCGACCGCATCTGACGGGTTCTGAACGACCTTCGCATAGCTCAGCATATCCTTGATGTGCCGTCTTTCGATGAACTTTATCCCGCCGTAAACTGCAAAATCTATGTTTCTTTTCAGCAGTTCAGCCTGAATGAAGTTGCCGTTGAAACCTGACCTGTAAAGAACAGCTATCTCTGACGGTTTGACCCTTATGAGAGCTTTTTCTATCATGTCTGCAACAAACACCGCCTCGCTTTCCGCATCGGCCGCTCTTTTTATCAGAGGACTGGAAGCGCCCTCCGACAGTGAAAAAAGCGATTTATCATAAGCGGCATAGCAGTTGCCGATAATGGAATTGGTGAAATCGAGAAGTTCTTTTTTAGACCTGTAGTTCTGTTCGAGCTTTATCACTTTACAGTCAGGCCACTTCTGAGGGAACCGCAGAATGTTCTCGAAGTTGGCTCCTCTGAAAGCGTATATGCTCTGGAGATCGTCACCGACCACCATTATGTTCCGGTGCTTTTCTGAAATAATGTCTGCGATCCGGCCCTGAAAAATGTTCGTGTCCTGATATTCATCCACCATCACATATCTGTATCTGGCTTTGATCCGTTCTCTCACTGAAGGCACTTTTTCAAGAAGCTCAAGGAACCTTTCAAGAAGATCATCGTAATCAAGCACCTGACGGTTCTTTTTAAATTCTTCGTACTTTTGGAAAACGGTCTGGATATCTTCGGCGAATTCAAGATATTTAGGATAGTATGAATCGATTATGTCGCCAACCGGTCTGTTGAAGTTCCTGACTCTGCTGATAATTTCAACGACCGTTCCTTTCTGCGGGAAAGGTCTGCTCCTTTTTTTAAATTCAGTATCATTTTTAATGAGATCTACAATGTCTTCGGAATCCACGGTGTCACATATCGTGAATGACGGGTTGATCCCTATTTCACGTCCGTAGATACGGAGCATCATGTTGGCGAAACTGTGAAAAGTGCCGGCTGTGATCTTTCCAGCTGTTTTTTCCCCGGTAAGCTGATGCACACGGTCGATCATTTCTTCCGCCGCTTTTCTTGTGAATGTGAGAAGGAGCATTGACGCAGGGTCGATCTCTTTGCTTATCATATATGCCACCCTGTGGACCAGAGTCCTCGTTTTTCCGCTCCCCGCCCCCGCGATCACAAGCACCGGACCGTTCACCGTGAAGACCGCTTCACACTGCATGTCATTGAGCTGTGTCCTGTAGTGGTCCTCGATCTTTCCGGTTATGTTTTCTGATCTTTTAGTAATGTTCTTTTGAATATCTGTGACTATTTTCTTAAGCTCATCGTACCTTTTCTGTTCATCCGGTGTCATCGCAGGGAACTGGTAATTTTCCGTACCCGGAATGATCTTCGCCTGACTTTTAGGCACAGCGGAAGGGAATATGACAGATCTTCTTTTAACTTCTTCGGACTTAGTATTGAACCTTTCAAGGATCTCCAGGAACTCGCTGTCAATGTCAGGATCACCCCTTTTTGCCGGCTTTTTCCTTTCAGCTTTCTCCTCGAATCCTTCCGGAATGTATTTTCTAGTCATTTTCTGCTCGAAAGATCAGTTCGTCCGAGTATATCAGCAGACAGATTTTTTACAAACTTCTAAAATTGACTTTGCAATCCTAAATAATTACCATTTGCCAGGACTTTACAACCGGAGTTTTTGATGAAATTTCTTTCGTTCAGTCTTACTGATGCCGGTCTGAAACGGAAAAACAATGAAGATGCACTGATAGATATGCCGGGAACCGGTCTTTTCGCCGTTGCCGACGGCATGGGCGGAGAGCAGTACGGTGAAGTTGCATCTGAAACAGCTGTAACGGCGGTCAAAGAACATGTGAAGCAGAACCGTGCGGTGATGGATGCATATTCAATGAGCGACTCACAGGATAACCGCAATCAGGTCCTTAACATGCTGGCCGATGCTCTCAGAGCGGCCAACACGAAGGTTCACCGTGAAGCCGAAAAGATGAAACTCGGCGGAAAGATGGGAACTACCCTCACGGTGCTTCTTGCTGTCGAAAATACAGGATTTATGGTTCATGCCGGCGATTCAAGACTTTATCTCATAAGGGGAAGCGAGATAAGCCAGCTTTCCACAGACCACACCGTGGCAAACGACTATAAAAAACAGTACGGCGAATCGGGAGAGCCGTTTGACGAAAGGTTCAACGGCATACTTACAAAAGCTATCGGCATCCAGGAATATGTCGAACCTGAAAAGCTGACATTCACAATAGCTCCCAACGACAGGTTTCTTTTGTGTTCAGACGGTCTTTACAATGCGCTCGGAGGAGTTCCTGAGACGGTTCTCAGTATGCTCTGTTCAAGAGATCACGAAATAGAGAACGAGGACGGATTCCTTTCCGGTGCGGCGAGCAGACTGCTTGATGTCACTTATGAGAACGGCGCGAAAGACAATGTCACCATACTGCTTGTCAGCTCGTTCAGTCTGGATGAAGAGGAAGTTACAGGAACCAAAGAGCTTATCAGGAAATATGATGCCGTAAGGAAGATAGAGCTTTTCAAGAATCTCGACTATAAAGAGCTTCTTACAGTGATGGAAAGGACAGAGATAAGGACTTACAACCGTTTTGATGTGATCTCAAGGATAGAGACCGATGACAAGGAACTTTTCATAATCCTTGAAGGGAAAGTGTCATCATTGAAAGGTTCAAAACACATAAAGACTTTCAGGGAAGGAGACCATATCGGGGAGGTCGCTTTCCTGACAGAGGAAAAGCCGCAGTTCAACCTTTTTGTCGACAGACCTTCGACATTCCTCGTAATAAAAAGGTCCGTGTTCTCAAAACTCGTACTTGACAATCCGGCTCTCGGCGTAAAACTGCTCTGGCAACTCGCAACGGTGCTTGCAAGGCAGACGAATTCATCAATCGGTCTCATTAAAGACGAATGACAGGCGTAACTCTCATATCACTTCTTTTCATGGGAGCTTCTTTCGAGCTCAATTTCGAAGGCAGTAATATCGAGGATCACACGGAACAGAAGATCCATTATTACAGGCAGTTCACGGAAGATGAAAAAAAAGCTTTCTGTGAGAGCGGTGACTCTCTGGCATGCAAGATACTGTTTGTCACGACGCTCAATTCAGGGAACGCCGGTATAAATGAGCTCGAACACTATCTCGACCTTGCCGGACCTCTCCACAGATCTGCCGGGCTCTATCTCTATGTTACAGAGAAATGGCGCGATATAGACATAGAGAAGCTTAAATCCTACCTCGGGCTCATGCCTGAAGAATACTCGATGAAACTGTATGACATCTATCTTAAAAAGCTCTATTTTTCGGGCGAAAAGAAAGCTTTCATGGAAAATTACCGTCAGGGAAAGAGCGAAGAGCTCACACAGCTTTATATCGAGGAGCTTCTTAAAAAGGACCCTGCCGGAGCACTTCTTTACATCCGGAAGCTTAAAGTCAATTTCAGTGAATCTTTCTATGATTCAGTTTTTGCCGAGCTGGAGAAATATTCAAAGAAATTCAGCGGAGACCTCAACAAGGAGTTCAGGGACTGGACCATAGAGTACAATTACCGCAAAGTGAGATACGGCAATGCGATAAACATGGTGGATAAGTGGTTCCCCAAAAAGAAACTGTCCGATAAATATGACTGGCGCGCTCATCTTTTTAAAGCGATGACATACACTAAGAAAAGGGAGCATACCAAAGCCGTCGCCATTTATAAAAAGCTTGAGGAACATATCAGCAATCCTGAACTTGAAAGCGGTGATATGTATAATTTCTTCCATGAATACGGCTATTCCGAAGGTGCTCTGGGTGAAAATGAAAAGTCAATTCTGCTCTATCTGGCAGGGTTCGAGTATTTCATAAATAAAGACGAGAACAGCGCATCCGGCTTCCTCTATCAGGCCGCCGACATGGCGCGGCTTAACAAGGACTGGGATGAATCGGAAAAACTTTTTCTATCTTTTGTCTCGAATTTTCCACAGTCGGGAAAGGCCCAAATGGCAAAATTCCTTATTTTCTGGATAAATTACAAACAGAAGGATTATGACAGCGCGAGAAAATATCTTTCCGAAATGATCAGCGAAAATGCAGAAATGAGCTATGACCGCATACGGGCGGAATACTGGTCTGCGAGGGTATCTGAAAAGAAAGGTGAAGATGAAAAAGCTGTCGATATTCTTTGCAGTATAAGTGCGAGATTCCCTGCATCTTTTTACGGATCTCTCGCCGCTTCAAGAATAAAGGAGAAAGGAATATGCTGCAAAGAGACGGCGGAAGCCGGTAAAGACAGCGGATCTGTGAAGTTCCATGAAAGCTCCATGATCCCTGAAACAGGCTGGATATTTGCCGCCATGTTTACCGGAAATGATAAAATAACTGCAAAGATGCTCAGACTTACATCAGGAGATATCGAGGAGAAGGGCAGGGAGATCGACAGACTTACCGCGAGTTATGCGGCAAAGAAGATCGGTGAACACTCAATGGCCGCTGAAATGATAAAATCAATAAGCAATTTCTCGGGAAACACGAAAGAGTATTTCAAGCTCCAGTATAACATAGCTTTTGAAGAGGAGATACTGACTCACTGTGATTTCTACGGCGTTCATCCGATGTTCGTGTTCTCTATTGCAAGACAGGAAAGCCTTTTCAATACAGGAGCAGTATCAACAAGCTATGCGATAGGGCTTCTGCAGCTGCTTCCTGAAACAGCTCAGAGGCTTGCGAATAAGGAAGGTTACGGAAAGGTGACGCCTGATGTACTGAAAAAGCCTCTTACAAACGCAAGGTTCGGTATAAGATTTCTGTCAGACCTGCTGAAGATGTTCGACGGTTCGATAGCGCTTTCATCGGCATCATACAATGCCGGTCCGGGAAGGATACAGAAATGGATGAACAACAACCCTGATGCTGAAATAGATGAGTTCATCGAAGATATCCCGATATTTCAGACAAGGAACTATGTGAAGAAAGTGATGAATAATTTTGCAATATATCATTACATTTTTGAAGGAAGCATTTACGACGGTGTCAAATTTTCACTTCCTGTCAGAAAGAAGAATTTGTGAGGTTGTATTATGAAGATCCTGTTCGTTTCACCTTGTGCTGATGAGATGCGTGACGGAAGCGCCATGTTGCTCATAAGAAAGCTGGCTGGCATGATACCTGAATGCCGCAAGGGATGTTCTTCGGAAATTCTGGACCTTTCCTCTGTCACGGCGGGAAAAGTGTCGCTTGATGAAATGCTGAAGATCACAGAAGGAATAAAACCTCTATCTCAGTTCGACATAGTCCATGCATTTTCGATAGTACCTTTCGTTTTCAGGGGATTGTTCCCGCGGTTGATGATCTCATCTTTCGATGTGGAGACCGTTGACGATAAATTCAGTCCGTTCATTCCGGAAAATGATGAACCGGGCTATGCAAGACACGATATATCATCTCTTGATGCGACCGCGGTGTGTGAACTTTATCCTGAAGTTTACAATAACAGAAAGGAGTTCGATGAAAGACCCTGGGGTTGGTGGAAGTCACTCGTTCTTTCAAAAAATTACAAAGTGAAACAGATATATGTCGCTCCCGAGGCTAAACTCAGTCTCCAGACCCATAAATTCAGGAGTGAGATATGGATAATTTCTCAGGGGAACGGATGGGTCACTGCCGGTGACAGGAGAATGACTGCGGAGAAAGGATCTGTTTTCAACATAGGAAGAGGTGAGGTTCACAGGGCGGAAGGCGGAGAAGGTGGCCTTTATATCATTGAACTGCAGATAGGTGACTATCTCGGAGAGGATGATATAATAAGGCTCGAGGATATTTACGGGAGGAAATGATGAAACTTGTCACGATAATAATGGCCGGAGGAAGCGGAAGGCGTTTCTGGCCGCTATCAAGGGAATCAAGAGCAAAGCAGTCGCTTGCCCTTTTCAGCGAAAGGACACTTCTTGCCCAGACCATCGAAAGGATACAGCCTCTGTGCGATGATGTCACTGTGGTCTCCTCGGTAAAGCAGAAGAAGTCCATAGATCAGGATGTAAGAGCTTTCAAAAATACAGGAGTGATATATGAGCCTTCAGGAAGGAATACCGCTCCCTGCATAATGCTGGCCCTTCATGCCATAAAGGCAAAGAACAAAGAAGACTGTGCCGTGCTTGTTCTTCCGGCAGATCACTTCATTCAGGATAGCGAAAGTTTCAGGAAAACGGTCTCAAAGGGGGTGAAATATCTTTCTGAACACACGGAATCCATAGGAACAATAGGTATAGAACCTGCTTACCCTGAGATAGGTTTCGGCTATATCAGGAAGAACAAAATGATAAAGGACGGCATATTTTCAGTCAAGTCGTTTGAAGAGAAACCGGCTCTGGAAAAGGCGAAACTGTTCGTTGAAAGCGGCAACTATCTGTGGAATGCCGGAATATTCCTTTTTTCGCTTGATACGATGCTCAATGAGTTCAGGACGGTCAATCCTGATATTTATGAAACAGTGGTGAAAATAAACTCGTTCAATGCTATCGATGCGGCGGGTTACAACTCTGTCCGTTCGATCTCATTTGACTATGCGATAATGGAAAAGACCAAAAGACCTGTATTTACAATTCCGGGGGATTTCGGGTGGAGCGATGTCGGCAACTGGCTTGCATATTACGAACTTCTTGAAAAGGATGAATCAGGCAATGCGGCAAAGGGCAAGGCCCATTTCATTGACTGCGTGAACTCTCTTGTTTTTAATCAGACAGATAAGGCGGTGTTCCTTTTCAACCGTAACTGCGAACTTATAATCGCCATAGATGATGTCATATTGTCGGCATCTTTGAACGACCATCAGGAATTAAGAAAGATAAGTGAATATCTTGCCAGAATAGGAAAGACCGAACTTCTTTGATCTTTAAAGTTTATATTCAACTGCACCCATATCTACAACAGGAGACGGCGTTTCTGATTTTCCCTTGATGATCCTGTCATTACCGATCAGGTCCTTTGTTATCTCTTCAGCAATGCCGCCGGTTTCAAAAGGAGCGTTGGAGCCTGTGTCTATGCATGGAGACCCTTCCTGAAGTCCGAAGTTCAAAGGGGTCCATTCCGGCTCTATCATCATAGGCTCTGAATTAATATTTCCTGTTCCGGGATAAACTGATGTGTCAACGATGCATGAATATGTAATAGTTGCATTGCCTGCCGCATCATGAATGTGCTTCCCTGTTCCTGCTGTATTTGATTTGAATATGGAATTTGTCACTGTCAATGAACCGTTATCAGCTCTGTAGATCGCTCCGCCGTATGTTCCTGTCGGGGTGTATCCGTAATAGTTCTTGAAAAATACCGAGTTCACGATGTCAGTATTTGTTCTGTTCAAATATAACGCTCCGCCCTGTTCGGTCATTTTATTGACTGAAAATGCCGAGTTTATGACTGTGAGCTTTGATCCGCCTTCTGTTGCTGAAGTTGAATAGATCGCTCCGCCCCGCCCGGAAATGTGTTTGTAAAAGACGGAGTCCGTCACTTTCAGCTCTGAGTCGATCATATAAACAGCGCCTCTGCCGTCAGTGTCTCCGTAACTGTATGTGTCATTAAATCTGAAATCACTTCTTGAAATAACGGCATTTCCCGATTTGACATAGATCGCTGCACCGAATTCGCCTTTGTTCTCTTCAAAATTACAACCTGAGATATCCAGATCGCCAGATTCAATGAAAATTGCTCCGCCCATATTTGCCTGATTTTTTGTAAAAAGAGTATCTGTTATAACTGTTTTTCCGCCGACACTGTAAATTACACCGCCGTTTGAATCGTTATCACCTTCAGCCCAGCTGTTCGCAATATCACACTCTGAAATCTCTATGTCGCTGTTCTCATTATAAAAAACACCTCCCTTTGAATAGGGAGCCTCGTTGTTGACAAACTTGGTTTTTGTAACTTTCATGGAACTGTCCTTATTGTAAAAAACAGCACCTTTGAACGAATAATTCCAATATATCCAGCCGTTTTTAATAACAGGACTGCTTCCATCATTGTACATCACGCTTCCTGCATCATGAGGGGCTGTATCATCGGCAGCTCCGCCCATCATTGAAAAACCGTCCAGAACGGCAGTTTTGTCAAGATCGAGACCGGCAGGATGATAGAAAATGTGGAAACAGTTGTCATTCTGTTCATCGATTTCACCAAGATCACAGCTCAGAATTGTCTCCTGTGCTTCCATATCACGCTGAGAGAGCTCGGTTTCTGTTCCGGCGAAACCTCCGTAAATTTCAACGCCGTTTTTCATTCGGAAGTGTTTGTATCTGTTGAACTCTTCAACATCATAAAAATCTTCCTCTTCGACAAGGCCGTGCACTGAAGTGGGTTTGTAAGTTCCGTAAGCAACCCATATCTGTGTCCCTGGAGCAGCGGCGTCCAGTGCCGGTTGAAGGTCCATGAAAGCATTTTTCCAGCTTGTTCCGTCCTCCGGGCCTTCAGTGAATTCATTGACATAGATGATATTTGCATTCTGGATACTGTCATCATCCCCGGTTTCGTTATCTGAATCTGAAGCTGTTTCATCGGTATCTATTGGGGAATCTGCATCTTCAATATCAGAAAGTTCGCTGTCACCATCCTCAAAGTCATCGCCCGTTTCGCTGTCACCATCCTGAAGCTCACTGTCTGTTACAGGATCATCTTTGTTCTCGAGATCGTTCATTTCGTCGGAGACAGTTCCGTCAGATCCGTCATCAGATGTCTCATCGATTAAATCGTCTGAAACAGCGTTGTCTTTGTCAGGGTCAGTTTCATCAGATGTTTTTTTGCTGCTGCACGCTGAAATGATAAGTGAAACAGCAATGATCAATAAAATAAACAGGTTTTTCATAACTACCTCCAGTTTAGAGATTTTAGAAATCTTATACAGAACAGGCGATAAAATCAAAATAAAGAATAAGGTCTGCGGAACATTTCAGAAAAAACTGCGTCTAACACATCGTAAACTGTTTCCGTACCTTAAAAACAATTATCTAAGGAGGGTTTTTATGAAAAGATCTCTTATTATCATGATAACAGTGCTTTTTGCGCTGTTCATGCTCTCATGTTCGGATGAAAAGAAATCTGTGACCGATGATGAGACGGCATCTGACAATGAAATTTCAGACAACGAAACTGCTGATGAGACCGCTGACGAAACTTCCGACAGCAATGTAACTGAAGACAATAATAATTTGGAAGACAATGAAAACACCAATGATTCCAATATTATAACTGATGAAGAAAACACAGACTCAGTCGTTGAAACAGATGAAAACATAAATAATGATTCGACAGTGGAAACGGATGAAGAGCTCATTGATGAGGATTCCGAGATGAATGATGAGCACGGTGAAGGTGAGATGCCTGATGAAGACAGAGTTAAACCCGAACCTGTGGATTGCGGAGAGGGTTTCGTGGGATTGACGATCAGAGTTTCTTACAACAATGGAACTGAAAATGTGGAAGGCGGCGGGACAGTTACAAGAAATCCGGCAGGAACTGCAACGGAAGATCCGAACACAACCTGCTATACCCCCAATACCGATGTTGCTCTCACGGTAGTTCCTGATACTAATTTCGATTTCTCACAGTGGAAAGGCAAAGGCGCCGGATCGATCACAGGAACTTATCCGGATTTCTCAATAAAAGTCGTTAATACGATCACTCTCAGAGCTGAATTCGTAGCGAAGTAATATTTTTACTTAATATTTCTGTTTTTTTCTTTCTTCGAGTCTTATCTTAGTCATTCTTTCTCTTAATCCGCCTTCTTTTACAAAATCCTGTTCCAATTTTGTAATTTGTCTATCCAGAAGATAATTGCATTGATGAATTAAGCAGATAATTATATTCGCAACAATTTCGGGAGATCTTGTTTCAATAAAATTTCTATAGGTCTCATATGACTCATTGGACCTATAGGCTAATTTTCTTATATATTTGGCTTCTCGGCTTTCCTTGTCCCAAAGTTTAAAATTTCTAATTCTTAAAAAATCATGGAAATCAATAAGCAATTCTTCAAGACTAGCTCTGGCAACATTTGTCAGCTTCAGTTCTGTTTCTTTTGATGTTCCTCCAGCCATGCTTCCTTCAGCAATATTTTGTTTTCCTGATCTTGCAGCTTGAACCATTTGATCAACAGTTCGGTCTCTGAAATTTAAGAACTTTCCAGTAAAATAAACAGTTGCATCAAAAACGATTTCAGACTTTTTATAAGAAAGAAGAGTTTTATATCCACCATGTGGAAAAAGAAATCCATCAGGCACTAATATTTCTCCACAAAAACACCAGGCAAAATAACGAAACGCACGGTAATAACAATCTAATCAAGATTAAACTATTGTGATGCGATTTGTCAAAAATTTTGTATGTGAAGCTTTACATGTTTGATCTAAGTGTTTTCCAGTACACGGGAGTTTTGAAACTGAATTATCTTACAGAATCAATGAAAAGAATGAAGTAATATTCAGATATTATTGATTAATTTCCAAACAGCGTGTCTTTTTCGGCTTTGACTTTTGCACAATCGTAAGTTCCGTCTATCCTTACAAGAGTGTAACTGCTGTTTGCATGATCGGGAATAGTTGTCTTTTCTGTTGTGAGAGCATTGTTCGATGCCTGAAGGATCACCTGTTCTCCCTGCCACACGAAAGGCCCTGTAATCTTGTTAGCATCAACTGTAGTAATGTTTATGTCAGCTATGTTTCTTGCAGCAACATCAAGAGTTCCTTCTCCGTCAAATACAAGCGGAATATTTCCTTCACAATCGATCCTTATGCCTGGATTCGTGTCGTTATCCTGGTCCCATACTTTAGCATCATTTTTGTCAACAGGCATTGTGTCGGTAAGCGGATTGTCAAGCTTTGCTCCTGTAACATCGACAAAATCATCCATTACAAGATTATAGTTGGGGGAGGCTTCTGTTACTTTAAAAAGATAAGTTGCAGGGACAAGTGATGCGATGTATGTGTCGCTGAATGACATGGTGAGAAGGTTAGATCCGGTATTGACTTCCACATGGCAGACAGTTGCTTCAGCTTTTACATCTGCGCCGTCAAGGCTCATCTGGACCAGAGCTATTGACTGGGTTACAGAAGTGCTGTGCTGTTCACCGATAACAGGAAGAGTGGTTGTCGTGTTTGATGTAGTCTGTACTTTAAGTGCCCATGTGCCGCTGAAATCATAGGTGTAACCTGTGTCACCTGTATTTCCCGTGTCACCAGTATCGGCAGTATCTCCCGTATCACCAGTGTCAGCAGTATCACCTGTATCGGCAGTGTCACCTGTGTTGCCTGTGTCACCAGTGTCCGCCGTATCTCCTGTATCGGCGGTGTCACCTGTGTTGCCTGTGTCACCTGTATCCGCCGTATCCCCTGTATCGGCGGTGTCACCTGTGTTGCCGGTGTTTCCAGTATTACCGGTGTCGCCGGTATTACCTGAATCTCCGCTGTCGCCGCCGCATGAAACAAACGCAAAAAGGGCAAGAATAACTGTAATTGACAATAACTTCTTCATGAAAACCTCCAAACAACCGGTGAATAAAAATGACTATATAATTGTTGCCTTTTGCCGCAAAAAATCAAATATTCCCTTATTGAATGAAGATATAAGCCATAAATTGAAATTTTGCCGTTTTAAGGTATAATTCAACTCTTAATTTATTTAAGGTTTAAAGGTGAGATCATGCTGAAGGTTTTCAAGTCCCTGTCATTAATTCTGGTGATGCTTTCCCTTGTGAGCTCGTGCGAGATGTTCGACAATTCACCGGGGTCTTTCAGCATAGCCTTCAAATGGCCTAAGGACGGCAAGCCGGATTTCTCTGAAAAGAAATATTATGCGTGGGTACTGCTCGAGGAATGGGTTGACGGTGATAAAGACAAAGCGACGCTTCTTATGCAGACATCAGCAGTCGAGTTCGATACTGAAGGAAAAGCCGAGATAGATCTCAGTGATGTGAAGTACGGTGATAACAGGGTCGTCAAAGTCGAGATAAGAGGAACAAACAAGACTCAGGACCGTGTACTTTATTTCGGCAGGTCCGAGCTTTTCAGT
>JAKLDO010000081.1 GCA_022703485.1 bacterium | reverse complement strand
TGAAGTGATCTTAAATCCGGAAAACAGGTAATGAAAAATTATTTAACAAAAGGCGACAAAAAGGTTGACACATACCGATCTCCACAAATTTACTCTAAAAACTCGAAATAATTATCTCTGGTGATAAGCTTAAATTCAGTTGTTCCATAAAGTTCTTCAAACATCTCAATGGATAATTTTTTAATTTTCCCTTTTGTCCATTTAAATTCAAAGGCACTGAATTTTCCATTATGCTCTTCTATGTAGTCAATTTCTTTCTGGTCGTGAGTTCTCCAGAACCACATGTTTTTCTTAATTCCTGAAACTTCAAGTCGTTTAATCCTTTCAGAAAGCAAAAAGTTCTCAAACATGGCTCCATTATCATTCCTGACTTCAACTGGTTGAAAAGATGAGATTATACTGTTGCGGATACCGTTATCATAAAAATATATCTTCTCTTTTCTTGCTATTTCGTTTCTCTGGTTTCTGGTAAGCGGTTTCAAGCGATAAATTACAAAAGATTTTTCTAGAAGATCAATATATCTTTCAACTGTCTCTCTGCTTGTGCCGAGTTTAACTGCGATTTCATTCCTTGAAACCTCAGATCCCACCTGAAAAGCAAGCAGTTGCAGAATATTTATCAGCAACTCCGGTTTTTTCAGATTTTCAAACTCAAGAATGTCTTTGTACAGATACTTTGAAGCAAGATTTTCGATAAGTTTTGCCGCATCTGATTCATTCTTTTTTGTGATTTCAGGATAAAGACCATAAACCATGAAGAACTTAACGAGTGAATCAATTTCGTGATTTTTGTATAACTGACTCATTTCATTGATTGAAAAAGGAAGTAGCAGAAACTCCATTCCTCTTCCTGTAAGCGGTTCATTAATTGAATTTCTAAGCGCAAAACTGCTTGAACCTGTAGCAATTACCTGTATCTGCGGAATGTGATCGTGTATGATCTTCAAAGTAAGACCAATGTTTTGAACCCTCTGTGCTTCATCGATCACTATCAGTTTTGCATCACCGAAAAGTCTTTTAAGAAGAACCGGCTCGGGATTTTGCAGTTTTGCTGCAATTGAAGGAATATCACAGTCAAAATAGTTATCCGTTGAACCATATTTATTCAGGACATCAAGGGCTAAAGTTGTTTTTCCCACCTGCCTTGGACCATAAATTGTCAGAATTTTTCCTTTAAAGAGCCACTTCTCTACCTGCGGCATTAAATCTCTTTCGATCTTGAACATTATTTCTCTCCCAAAATTGTTTTCTCAAAACGAATTATCTTAAAAGAAGAAGATATATAAATCAAGAAAAATCCTAAAAACGCAGGTTGTCACGCGACATTTCGCCGAAAAACGCAGGTTGATGTTCGGAAATTTGCAAAATAATGAGTGCAGCTCTTGCACAATTCTTAATTTTCATAGAAGTTTACTCATAATATTTTCAAATCTTGTGTTGCTGACCGGATGATGGCTTATGATCCTGCCGTTATAGATCATGCAGAAAGTGCCGAAAGGTGATGGCGAATTCTGAGCAGTGACAGGGTCGTTCACATCTATCAGCGTTGTTTTCAGATGAAATTTCTTTTTTGCGGTTTCCAGAATGCTTCTGACATTCTTTTCTGTGTAGGGACATTGATACGACCTGAGTATTGTAAGTCCTTCACCAAAAACGGATGGATCTCCGAGTTTGAACTTTGGATCAATGGATGATTCATCAAACTTTTTCACAAGCAGTTCAAAATCGGGTTTTGCAATGTCTGCGATCTGAAAACCTTTTTTCAGAAATATAGGACTGTCAGCCATGAAAGAACCTTTTCTGGTAACGACAGCGACACCGGACATTTTTTTCACTTTCGCCTCTTTAATACATTCATCAATCAGCAAAGATGCGTAGCCTTTACCCTTAAATTCTTTTTTAAATCCGACAAAAACGCAGTGAATGAATAAATATCCTTTTGCATCAACCGGACGGTGTGCATATTCTCCCGGAACATACTCGATCATCCCCTGATATCCGCCTATGTGCGAAAAAATGATCTTAATCCTCAACCCTTTCGGATAGTATTCGCCGAACCATTTAATTTTATTGCGCAATTCCAGATGCTTATTTACATCCTTATATCCGCACACACCATAATCAGCGATATTTTCCGGAGTCAGATCAATGATATTAATGTCATTCATGGTTTTTTACCCTGAAAAATGACTCAATTTCTTCTACTGTTTTTGGAATATCTTTTGAAAGCACTTCGCAACTGTCTTTTGTAACCAGAACATTATCTTCAATTCGTATTCCAATTTTTTCCGCAGCGATGTAAAGCCCCGGTTCAACTGTGAAAACCATTCCTTCTTCAAGAACACACTCTCTGTCGCCTGTATCGTGAGCATCAAGTCCAAGGAAATGGGAAACCTGATGATAATAATATTCACCAAGCTCTTTTTCCTCTTTTATAAGACCGATTTCCAGACATCCTTTGGCAAGCTCTTCTTTTGCAATTTCATTAAGTTTGACAAACGGCAGTCCGGGTTTCACAGATTCCACAACTTTATTAGATGCATTCAGCACAATATTGTAAATCATTTTCTGCCTTTCGCTGAATTTGCCATTTGCAGGAATTGTTCTGCTTATATCTGCACAGTATTGTTTTTTGGCGGCACCGACATCCAGAAGTATTAAATCTCCATCTTTGATCATTGAGCTGTTTTCATGATAATGTAAAATTGTTGCGTTCTCTCCAGCTGCAACGATACTTTCAAAGGAATGAACTGTATTCTGATTTTTTTTCAGCACATAATCAAACCATGCTTCAAGTTCATTTTCATTCATGTCGGGTTTCACTTTATTCATTATCATTTCAATCCCGTTTTTTGTAATTTCAATGGAATCTTTTAAACAGGCAATTTCATCCAGTTTTTTTAAAGAGCGCATACGCCCGATTTCTTTACCGATATTCTTTATTTTCAAAAAAGAATACTTCTCTTTTATTTCTAATGCGAAATCCATCGCAACGGTGTTTTTGCCATCCCATTCAGCTCTCGTAAGATCAAGATAAATGTTTTTAAAATCATATTTGAAAAGCTGTCCGGCAGCAAACTGTTTGAGTTCATCGACAAAAGCTACCTTTTCTATTCCTGACAATTCTTTTCCCTCTTCCTCTGAAAGCGGTTTTCCAATCCATTTTTCCATGACCGGATCAGATCTTTTCAGAAAAAGTGTTTCCGTAACCACATCATTCCTTTTTGTGATAATCAACGCGATCCCGCTTTCGTTCAGCCCGGAAAGATAATAGAAATTTTTGTCCACACTAAAAGGGGAATGCTGAATTTCATTGCCAGAAAAAAACAATGCAATGGAATCGTTTTTTAAGAAGTTCCCCAATTCTTTTCTGTTTTCAGCAAAAAACTCTTTTTTCATGGTTTGTTTCTCCATATTTTAAACATATTCCCAAACAATAAATTGCATGCCGGTTCTTCAACAGAGTCACTCAGCTCTGCAAACTGATCGATTCCGCCGGTTTCTACTCTAAGATTTCTTATTTCTTCAGAAGCAATTTCACTAACTAACGCCTCTGCGTATTTCCCAGCAGACATAACTTTATACGGTCTATTATAAAAATCAGTGATTTCCGGCTTAATATCCGGTGTGATTTTTAATAAATTGTGCTTTTCACCAACTATCAGATAGATGTCACACAGGATTTTCTCAATTTTATGATATTCATTTTCCGCCAGGATAGAATCTATATGTTTCTGTAATTCATTGCTGATCTCAAGCTCCTTAAAAGCAGTGCCGAGCCATTTATCATAAACCACATACTTTCTTTCCATCATAAAACAGAGTTTCATAATGTTTTTAATAAGTTGAGCTGTTATGATTTTCATTCCGGCAAAATCGCCAATGGAATGACATCTTCCGATAAAAGCCTCTTTAGCAGAGATTTTCATCCACTGAGCAGCCATTTTAAAAATCCAGATATCTTTTGGTAGATATTGAAGCTTTTCTCTCATATTTTTTAACTGGTCAAGACCATCATTAAAGACTTCCCCGGCAGTGAGTTCAAAAAGCTTCTGCTCCGTGAAGATAAGCCAGTCTTTCAGTTGAAGATTTTCCAGTGTCTTAACTCCAAGATATTTTTCCATATATCCTGAAACTGTCTCTATTTCAATAAGGTGATTTATCGGATATCCTTCTTTCAAGTTCATGTGCTGAACACCGTCAGATTCAGACGGATCTGTAAAATTCACTGGAAATCCTCTGAACATGAAAGGTAGATTCCATTTCAGAAAAGAATCAACAGCCTCTTTCAATTCGTTAAAATCAGCTTCAGAAAGAAATATCTGCATTCTTGGACCCCAGTTGTGATCCATTGATCTCTCAGTGTCGTATCTCGGAACATCTGATCCATACCCGATAAACGCAGCAGAGTATAAAAGATCAGGAAAATGCTTTTTGAACAAAGGAGCAACAATTTCCTTGTAGAAACTCCTGTTTAATTCTAATCCTTTTATGAATTCCGACATGAATTTGCTCCCATTTATTTTATCCCTACAACTATATAAAAAATGTTTCCGCCGGCATAGGTATAACTCCCGTTATTCAGCCTTTCGGCAAGCTGTTGTGTCTTTACCAGATACCGTTTCCAGTATTTATCGAACTTCTCTTTGCTGCCACCGCCTGCAAGATAATATTTCAGGTGCTTGTCGTAACTTTGACCGCTCAGATCTTCATCCATGAATGTATTCATCTGTGCTACTCGGGCACTTATCTCAGGGGAATCGCCATACGGTGGAATGATCGCCAAACATTTCTCAGACAGCCACAATGCGACCTCTTTCAATCCCGATTTCAGAAACAGTTCGGGAACGACATCTCCCAGAGAATTAAATCCCTCTCCGAGTTTCATTTTTCCCTTTTCATAGCGTAGTGCCATCTCGGTCTCCTCCAGTTTTTCCTCAACGGAAAGATCAAGATCGCTGAATTGATCAATGGTCAGGACGCCTGCCATGTTGTTGGGTTCGAAGGCAACAATAAGTCCGCCCGGCTTGGTGATCCGTATCATCTCTTTGATAGCCCGCTGCGGATCTTTTAAATGGATAAGAAGCGTCTGGCATACCGTAATATCGGAAAAATTATCTTCAAGAGGAATAGCGTAAGCATCGGCTACCTTAAAAGAGAACTTCTTTCCGGAATGGTCGGCCGCCGCGAGCTTTTTTGCCTTTGCAATATGTTCCTTTTCCAGATCAAACCCGTGGATCTTGGCGTTCTTTTTCATGAATTTCGACAAAAGAAAACCCATCATCCCATAACCGCATCCGACATCGACTAGAACGCTTTTTTCCGCAAGATTCAACCGTTTTGCCAAGAGTTCCAGATAGTCATCGTTCCACCAGAAGTTCCGCGCTTCTCCCATATACTCTATTGAGTGTGGCTTTTTTTCTGTCATTTATTTATCCTCTGTTTTTTGGCATTTCTCAACTTCCAGTTCCCAGAATGTATGTGTCTGGTACTGTTTGAATCCCATTTTTTCGTTTATGGCAAGCATTGCTTCATTCACATTGGCGTTTGATGTTCTGATGAATCTGACATTCGGTCTGCAATCAATCAGATAAAGAGCGTTAAGTGCTTTGACGAGCTTTCCGAAGCCGTTTTTGCGATACTTCGGCACGGTCAGTGTGTTGTTTTGGAAAGCGACATACTTTTTTGTATAGTATATAATGACATCTGATATTGCGGCAAACTCACCGCTATTTTTATTTCTGACCCATGCAATAATTATTTCATTTTTCCCTTCAACAATTCCTTTTACCATCTTCCGCATCGAATCCGGTGTCATTTCGGCTATTACATTATCCAGATCACCGTGAGGAGCATCATTTATGCTGTTATAAGCCGCAGAATATTTCTCAAGATGTTCTTCAGGAATTTCATTCAACCAGACTCCTGATTCATATTCCGGACTGTTTCCATCATTCACCCACCTACGCATCAAATTCTCATCAAGATCTTTTATAAGCACTTGATTTCCTTTCTGTATTATTCCTTTTTTTGCTCCAGTTCTTATTAAAAAGTTCTCGCCTGACGGGATGATGTCAACAGTGAAAAAAAAGAAGGTCCTGAACTCTAAAGAAACAGCCTCTTCACATAATTTCTTCAACAATTTGCTTCCGATACCTTTTTTTCTGTATTCAGGAAGCACAATTATGTCGGCATTAACCTGAGAATGACCACTAAATTTTGTCAAAGCACCCGAACCTGCTACCTTGCCGGATTTATAGGCAAGAACAGTCAAATTGAAACAGTTCTCATTGCTCAGCCAGCCTTTTTCAGAAACTATAAAAGTATCCAGCTCCACCGGATCATCATCAGGAAACATCTCCATGAAATATTGCTGTTTAATTTTGTGATAATCACGCCACTCATCCATTGATGCAGTTTTAGCAGAAAATCTTTTAAGCTCTATCATTTATTTCTCATCCTCCATAAATTCCTATGCGTAATAGTTTAAGAATCGCTTGATTTTACCAGTTTCAGATTTCTTGGCAATTTGTTTAAAGATATGTTTCAGATTTCAATTGCTCTTTTAACTTAGCTTTGTTACAATTTCTGCATGAAAAGGCGGAATCACAAGTGGTACGGTCGGACATACAGTTTTAATGAGTGGCTGAACAGGAAGCTTACGCCTCACGGGGCGGGAGTTTTTATAACGGCGTTCACGCTCACTTTTTTCGGTCTGAACACAAATGTAAGTTCGCTTTATATAATCTTTTCTATCGCTGTTGCACTGCTTCTGACAGACATGCTTTCGCTCATATTCAGAATGCCCGATCTGAAAGTGATCCGTTATCTGCCGGCTTATGCTTCAAAGAACTCGACAGTGAACTACCGTGTCTCAGTGAGGAACGGCGGATCATCTCCTGATCTTGAAGGTTTTTTCATGAAAGAAGTGTGCGCAGACCCGAGGCCTGATTATGATACCTTTATTTCAACACCTGAGCCGGGTGAGGAGAAAAGGAACAGATACGACAGAAGAATGGGATATTACCGCTGGAAGTGGCTCGTGGATAAAAATACCGGTGCTGAATATGAAGAGATTCAGGTTAAAGGAGAACTTTTCAGGGATGAGATCGTTTTTCCTGCCTCGTTCAAGCCTCAAAGAAGGGGCCGCATAAGACTTTCAGGGATGTATATCTACAGAAAAGGGGTTTTCGGTCTTTTCAAGAGAGGCAGAGTGTTTGAAGTTCCGGGAGAAATAATCATCCTTCCTGAGATCCATCCTGTTGTTTCAACGCTGTGCATCAATGGAAGCATGAACGCTTCAAATGAAAAGGTCAGGGAAACTCCGGAAACCGGAACAGGCTATGAACTTAAGGCGCTCAGAGAGTATCTTCCCGGTGATTCCCCAAGAAGCATACACTGGAAATCAAGTGCAAAGACAGGACAGTTAAAGATAAAGGAGTTCCATAGAGAAGTTGATGCAGGGACGGTCATGTTCATAGACAATTTCTTTGCTGAAAGCTATCTCGAAGATTTTGAGTCGCTTCTTTCCGTAGCGGCTTCAATGCTGAACCATCTTTACGAAACCGACAGAATGCCCCAGGGTCTTATAATAGGCAGCTCCGTTCTTGAGATAACAGATGTCTCCAAAGATGTTCTCATGAAAGCTCTTTCAATGACAGCTCTGGCGCAGAACGACCCTTCTCCCGACATGATGGTCACCTTGATGAACCTGACAGAAAGGGTTAAAGAATGCTGTTCCATTATTTTTCTAACACCGCGCTTTGATGAAAAGAGATATTCAATAATTTCATCACTGGTGAGAAACAATGTTCCTGTGAGCATAATATTCACAGGGGATAGAAAAACTGTAAACTCTGCAATATCTCCTGAAAAGAAGATAACTGCTGATGACTTGAACAAGGGAGGGCTTCAGCTTTGAGGTTTTCACCCTTTCTAATAGGCGTTTCCACAATTTTCTGGGGATATTATACAGGATGGACAGTTCTTTCTATCATAGCGGCTGTAATATTTGAAGCATCAAGGCTCGTAAAGACGAAATTCGATCTTAAGAAAGAAGATTATGTAAGAATATCCGACCTTAGTTCTGTTGTGATGATAATCCTTCTTATATATTCTTTTCTTGATAATGAACCCAGAATGATATTCCTGAGCTTTATCGCTTCAATGCCTGTGGTTTTCATGCCGCTTATGTTCGCACAGCTATACAGCACTAAAAATACTGTCATAATCGGGACTGCTGTCGGAAAAGGTGTCCACGCACACAATCCTCTCGACATAAGAGCTGTGTACATGATGATGATCTTTGTTTCATCCGCTGCGACAAGAACAGATGATAAATGGTATGTGGTTATCACGGTTATTCTTGTGCTATGGCTTTTTTCAGCTTCTGTAAAAAACGGTAGATCATTTGCAAGGTTCGTCTTTTTTTCAGTATCGGCATTTGCGATGGTATTACTTTTTTCAGTGACGATCGTGATAAGCCACCACATTCTGAGAGAAAAGATGATGGAGCTTTACAGGAACTGGTATATGTCACAGAATGCGGACCCTTTTAAAAGCTCGACGGCGATGGGTGAAACAGGGTATCTCAAGCTTTCAGGCGCTATAATAATGAGGATACTTCCTGAAAAGAAAGTCGGGATGCCGGTATATCTCAAGATGTCAGATTACAATATTCTTACAGGTAGTGTCTGGCATTCAAGATCAAAAGACACCACACCAGTGTTCCCTGACGGAGAACTTGAATGGCAGTTCTTCGGAGAAGGTCAGGGAAAGGAAAACATGTCGGTCTCAGTATGGATGGGAAAGGACGGAAAAGGGGTTCTGGCTCTTCCTGAAGGTGCAAAAAGAGCATTGAAAATGGATGTCGCAGGAATAGAAAAGACAGGACTCGGGTCCATACTTGTGGATGAAGGACCTGAGCTGCTTGAATATGTGATGACATATGATAACGGGTTCAGAAATGAGCCGATTCCTGACGGAAAGGATCTCATCATTCCTGATGCTGAAAAGGATATTATCAGTGCTATTGTGCAGCAGAATTCATTGAAGGGTTCATCGGACAGGGAGACTCTTTCAAGCATAGAGCTCTTTTTTTCAGGATTTTCATATACACTTCAGCTGGAAAACAGCACAGACCGTTCCGTTCTTGCAGATTTTCTAAACAGGACAAGATCCGGGCACTGCGAGTATTTTGCCACAGCGACAACGCTTCTTTTAAGGGCGTCCGGCATTCCCGCCAGATACAGTACAGGTTATTCCGTTTCAGAGTACAGTGCTCTCGAAGGAAAATACATTGTAAGGGCAAGGGACGCCCATGCTTGGGTGACAGCGTATATTGACGGAGGATGGAAGACTGTTGATACTACTCCACCTCAATGGAGAGAAGTTGACAGTGAGAAAGGATCGATTTTCGAACCCGTCAAGGACTTTTTCTCGTGGCTGAGGATAAAATATGAGAATTTCAGGAGACAGAAGAACGAACAGTTCAACAGACTGCTTATAGTTCTGGCATCCATTCTGACCGTCTTCATGATGATCAGGGTCTATTTCAGGAAAAGAGCTGTGAAAAACGAGATAGCCAGTACTGATTTTTCAGGTCCCAAAGAAGGGCTCGACTCCCCTTTCTATCAGATCCTTTTGAAATGCAGAGCCGACGGAATAATAAAAAGTGACAGTGAGACACTGAGAAAATGGATAGTTAAAAATTCAGACAGACTTAAAAGTCCCTCAGACCTTATGAATATCATAGATCTGCATGAAGAGCTCAGATTCAATCCCCATGTCAACAGAAGTGAGATCTTCAAAAAGCTTCAGCAGGAATGTGACAGCTGGTTCATGAAAGGTGGTCTTTAAGGACCTTGAAAAGAGCATCGGTCCGGATCGGTTTTGCAATAAAGCCGTTCATTCCCGCATTAATGCATTTTTCCTTTTCCTCTCTCGATGTTCCTGCTGTTAGAGCTATTATGGGTATATTTGTCAGACCGTCCGTCCGCTCTTTTTCTCTTATCTGCAGAGTTGTCTCAATACCGTCCATCTCCGGCATCTGAATGTCCATAAGTATAAGGTCAGGGTTTATGTCTTTTATTATTTTCAGTACTTCAAGACCGTTCCTGGCTTCAAAAAGAACAGCTTTTTTAACCATTTTATTTATCATTGATTTAATAAGCAGCATATTCATGTCAACATCTTCAGCGATCAGTATGGTGGCGGTTTTTGTGTTGGAGACATTTAGGTCTCCGATGTTCTTTTGAACTTCTCTTCCGGACTTTTTCACAGGGTCGAATTCAGCAGCAATGCTGAAATAAAAAACAGATCCCCTGCCGGTTTCGCTGATCAGTTCTATTTTTCCGCCCATTTTCTCGGTCAGCAGATTGGAAATTATCAATCCCAGTCCTGTTCCTCCGAACTTTCTTGCGGTCGAGCTGTCAGCCTGGGAAAATGCTTTGAAAAGTTTTTTCTGCTGTTCTTTGCTTATTCCGATCCCTGTATCGCGGATGGAAAAAGTGAAAATGCCTGATGTTCCATGTGTCTTGACGAAGTCGACTTTTAATTCAACGCTGCCTTTAGGAGTGAATTTCACAGCGTTGCTCAGCAAATTGACAAGTATCTGTTTCAATCTTACCGGATCTACAACAGCGAATTCAGGCATTCCTGACTGAATGATAAGTGAAAGCCCGAGTTTTTTCTCAAAAGCCGAATATTTTATAATGTCTATGGACTGCTCTATGAGCTGGATGATGTCAGTGCATATCATATCGAGCTCAAGTTTTCCGGCTTCGATCTTTGAGAAGTCAAGTATGTCATTTATTATTCCAAGAAGCGTTCTGCCGGACGAGTTTACATTATCAATATACTGTTTCTGCATTTCATTGAGATCTGTGTCTTTCAGAAGCTCGGTAAACCCTATTATGCTGTTAAGCGGTGTACGGATCTCATGGCTCATATTGGCAAGGAATTCGGACTTGGCTCTGTTGGCGGTTTCAGCCTGTTCCTTCGCCGCTTTAAGCTCCTTTTCTGTCTCTTTCAATTTTGTGATGTCATTGATGACTCCTACCAGAAACTCTTTTCCTGAAGGATCCACATAAAGGGTTTTTCTTGTGATTATCGTCCTTATTTTTCCTGTTCCGTCTGTAAGGAACTCTTCATTTATGTTCTCTCTGCCGGTAGTGAAGACTTCATTGTCCTTTGCGAAAAAAACTTCGTTCTGGTCATCCGGGAAATGTTCTCTTCCTGTTCTGCCGATAAGAGCATCTCTCGGTAATGCAAGCAGGGAACAAAGAGCATCGTTGACAAGACAGAAACGGTGTTCTCTGTCTTTCACAAAAACCGGAGAAGCTATTGAATTTATAACTTTCTCCAGGAAATTCTTTGCAGTTTCCTGAGTGTTTTCCATGCGCCCCTTCTTTTCTGAAATTGCTATTTTAAATTTGCATTAAGCATTTTTTCAAGGTCCGTCATGGTGAAAGGTTTACATATGCTTGCAGTGAATCCATATTCCTTCGGATTCGACATGACAGGGTCTTCAGCATATCCGCTTACTACAAATACAGGTGTTTCAAGGCAGATGTTTCTTATTTCACTTACTGATTCTCTGCCTCCCTTGCCTCCCGGAATGGTAAGATCAAAGAACATTGCCTTGATTTTATTTCCGGCAGTTTTTTGCTGAATGAAAAACTCTACGGCTTTTTCTCCGCTTTCCATGCAGACAGGTTCATAGCCCAGAAGTGCAAGCATTTTACATAGGATGGTCCTTATAATCTCTTCATCATCTACAACAACTATCTTTCCCCTGCCTGTGTGTCTTGAAAAAGATGAGATCTCCTCCGGCAGCAGTTCAATTTCAGCCGCAGGAAGATATGCATGGAATGTTGAGCCGTGCCCTGTGCCTGATTCGACATCTATGCATCCGTTGTGTCTTTTCATTATTGAATAGCATGTTGCAAGTCCGAGCCCGTGGCCTTTCTCCTTGGTCGTAAAGAAGGGATCAAATATTCTTGGCAGTATTGAATTATGTATTCCTGTTCCTGAATCTTTTATCGAGATCCTCACATATTTTCCTTCAGGAAGGACCTGATGACCGTTCCTTCCAATAATGACATTGCAGGCGCTTAATTTGATCGTGCCTCCGTCAGGCATGGCCTGCTGAGCGTTTATGATGATGTTCTCTACCACCTGACTGAGCTGGCTTCTGTCGAAATTGCACGACGGAAGATCGTCAGGGTACTCAATGTCACATGAAACATTTGATCCGCTGAGGGCAAAAAGGGCCGTCTCTTTAAGGAATGGAAAAAGTTTTTCCACTTTTTTTGCGGGAGCGCCGCCTTTGGCAAAGGTCAGAAGCTGCCTGGTGAGTCCGCTGGCTCTTTCTATCGTACTGATAGATCTTTTAAGATATTCCGCAGTATCGCTGTCTGAAGTGTTGGATATGGCAAGATCAATATATCCGTATATCCCGGCAAGCAGATTGTTGAAGTCATGGGCTATGCCTCCTGCAAGTATGCCGAGTGATTCGAGTTTCTGTGACTGAAAGGCGTGTTCCATGAGCTTTCTGCTCTGAGTTATATCCCTGTTGATGGAGCCGAACTGGAAACCTTTTGATGTTTTTATTGGAAAAACGGTCTGCTCAATGAAGAACTCTTCTGAATCATTCCTGACACTCTTTATTAACATGGGTCCATTGAAAGGAGGGATTCCGGTTTCAAGGGAGTTGAGGATTTTAACTTTTATAGAATTAAGGTGTTCAGGATTTCTTTTTTCAGGAGGGAACATTTTGTACATCAAGTCCCATTGGTATCCGCCGATGGCTTCAGTTAATGGAATCCCTGTTATTTTTTCCATCATTCTGTTCCATATTATAACGACACCGTTTTCATCTATCAGGCTTACACCTTCGTGTGTTTCCTGAATAAAAAAACGGTATTTTTCTTCACTTTCCCTCAGAGCTTCTTCTGTTTTCTTTCTCAGGGTTATATCGCGGTATATTGAATGATATGTTCCGTCAGGCATCATTTTTGTGCGCATTTCGACAGCTATTCTCGATCCGTCAGGTCTGAGGATGTTCCTTTCACTGACTACGATCTCCCCTTTCTGCAGAAGGTCGAACCTCCACGGATTTTTTTCCATGCTCTCGGGACAGAATGGAACACAGCTTATATGTCTGCCGAGTATCTTTTCTCTAGGCATTCCTATAAGAGAACACATATATTCATTCGCTTCGGTTATAATTCCTTCATGCGATCCGAGAAGTATTCCGTCAACAGCGAGATCTACGAGTTCCCTGTAGCGGTCTCTTATTAAAGTGTCCTGGTTCATTATATTCCTCAATTGATGAGAGCGGCACTCTCAATTATTACCGGTTCTGCGGGGACACCTTCGAACATTCCGACAGTTTTCGTCTGAACAGCGCTTATCTTATCAACAATTTCAAAGCCTTCAGTCACTATTCCGAAAACTGCGCAGGGAAATTTCTCTTCATCGAAATAATCATCATCAGAATTGTAGTCAAGGTGGGGAAAGGCATCGAGAGTTATGAAGAACTGTGAGGTGGCTGAGTTGGGGCTCTGACCTCTTGCCATTGAAACGGCATATTTTACATGGCGGACCAGCGGATGGCTTTCAAACTGTATGGAGTCGCGAGGCGCTTTTTCGACAAGGTCTTTGTCATAACCGCCTCCCTGGATAACAAAATCGGGAACGATACGGTGAAAAATGAGTCCGTCATAAAATTTATCGGTGACATACTGTTTGAAGTTGGCAGTAGTGACAGGAAGTTCATTTTCATAAAGTCCGATAGTGATGTTCCCCATATTCGTTTTAAGCAGTACAAAGTCTGTTGCAACAGGAGCTTCTGAAACATCTTCGTCAGGTTCTGTATCTTCTTCTGCTAAAAGATTTTCATCGGTCATATCATCATTGTCCGGGCTGCTGTCAGTAAGTTCGTCGCTGATGTCATTATCTGC
>JAKLDO010000080.1:5574-13972 GCA_022703485.1 bacterium | reverse complement strand
AAGTGATCTTAAATCCGGAAAACAGGTAATGAAAAATTATTTAACAAAAGGCGACAAAAAGGTTGACACATACCGTAACAGAACATTTTTAAACTACAAGTATCGTCATTGTTTGTAATACAGGTGTAACCGTTTAAATTCAAAAACAGTCATATATGCATCGGGTTTTCCCGATGCTGGCATAAAAAAAAGACAGATTTTTATGGAGTGCATATGAAACTGGGAATTAAAGAGATAGGTGTTTTTATTCCTGAACAGAGGATAGACAACACTGCAAAGCAGAGCAAATTCGATTTCAAGGACACATTCCTTGAAGAGAAGATAGGTGTCTTCAATACGGCAGTTAAGGACCCTGCCGATGATTGCACTGACATGTGTGTAAAAGCTTTCAATGCTTTGAATGAAAAGATCAGTATCGATAAAAGCGAAATAGATATCATAATCGTTGTGACCCAGAATCCTGACGCAAGAATGCCTCATGCCGGAGCCATTCTTCACGGCAAGCTCGACCTTTCCCCGAAATGCGCATCATTTGACATATCTTTAGGCTGTTCCGGCTTTGTTTACGGTCTTTCCACAATTGTTTCGCTGATGAAAGAGAACGGTTTTAGAAAGGGAATACTTTTTACTGCCGACCCTTATTCAAAAGTCGTTGACCCTGAGGACAGAAATACAAGTCTTCTTTTTGGAGATGCCGCTACAGCAACTCTCATTGCTGAAAATGCAGATCTTTGCCCTGGAAAGTTCACATTCGGGACGCTCGGCAGCAAGTTCAATGAAATATGTCTTGTGAACGACAGACTTTACATGAACGGACAGGCGGTGGTGAAATTCGTTAAAAGGTTCATTCCCGACGATATCCGTAAAGTTGTTGATATGAACGGACTTACACTCGGTGAAGTTGACCGTTTCATTCTCCATCAGGGAAGCAAGTTCATGGTGGATATCATAAAAGAAGATCTCGGAATTAACGGTTCAAAAGCACCTTTCGACATCAGAAATTACGGCAATACAGTATCAAGCTCAATACCAATAATCCTTGAAAAAGAGATGAAAGATAAAAGTTCAAGGAATTTCCTTATCAGCGGTTTCGGCATCGGTCTTTCGTGGGGAAGCTGTGTTCTTATGAGACCGTGAGTTTTATCCCGGGATATTTCTTTTTAGCCATGTTGAAGCCTGTCACCATGTTTTCAGGCATCTGAAATTCGGTCTCACCTTTTTCGGCCAGTTTTTCGATAGCTTTGCTGATGACTGCCTGATACATGTTATGCGGATAGATATCAGGGACATTTTCAGTGACAGGAAGTCCTATGCGGATCACAGGTATTGAAAGTTCCATCGAAGCTGTGAAAAGCTCTGCGGTCCTCTCCAGTACGAGTTCAGATTTCAGTATTTTTATCTTTCCGCTATTTATCTCGGATGATATATCCGTGTTCTCAAGAGGAATGAACGGGTATATCCTTATTGCATCCGGTTTGAGCTTCCCTAGTTTTTCGATGGTCACTTCATGATCGTTCTCAGTTTCATGCGGATATCCTGTCATAAGCTGGACAACGGTCTTTATGCCTGCTTTTTTTAATATTCTCACGGCATTAAAAACATCGTCAACGGAATGCCCTCTTTTCATTTTTTCAAGAAGTCGGCCCGAAAGGGACTGAACACCGAGCTCAACTGTTCCGAAACGGTTCTCTTTAAGTATTTTTGCAATATTCTTATCTATTGCATCAGGTCTTGTAGAACAGCGAAGCGAATGAACAGACCCTTCATTGATGAATTCCAGTCCTTTATTTATGTATTGCATCATTTTTTCAAATGGAATCGCTGTGAAACTTCCTCCGAAAAAAGATATTTCGACAATTTCTCTTTTTTTAGACCAGCTGAGATAATCTCTGACAGTCTTTTCAATACTGTCAGGTGAAGGCTCTTCTATGCCTGAAACAGCTCTCTGGTTGCAGAAAGCACATATCTGCGGACATCCGAGATGAGGTATGAAAACAGGAATGATCAGAGGTTTTTCGTTCGCGCCTGTAAATTTGAACATCAGCCTCTTTTTTTTAAAAATGATGTCTCAGTAACCAGGTTGACCGTTGCAATGAAATGAGAAAAAGAATAGAACGGTGATGCCATGGCACCGGAAAAGCATCCGCAGTTGGAGCAGTCGGCAAATGCGAAGCACGGTCTTTTCTGCCAGCCGGTCGAGTAGTGCACGACTTTTTCACGCCAGTAACACCTGTCACGATGGTCTCCTTTTTCAAACCAGTCAATTGCAGGGACAGTGAAAAGGAGATTCCCTGGATACATCTTCTTAACTCTTCTTATTTCATCGGTCATGTTCTTTCTCAGTTCGCGGCTTATTGTCTCCTGATCAGGTGAAACAGTAGTGAAAAGGTTGCAGACCACACCTGCCGTACCGGATCTTACCGACAGTTCAACGACCTGTTCAAGCTCTTTGTAATTATGTCCGTTCAGTGTCATGTTAAATACTACGCGACTGTCTTTGCTGACATTTTTCAGCACTTTATCAAAAACACCCTGACCTCTCATACCGTCATTAGTTTCACGCATTCCGTCAAGAGATACAAAGATACGGTGGTCATGGTCCTCAGGCAGTTCTATCGTGCCGTTAGTTATCATTTCGACGAAAGGGAACATTTCGCAGGCAAGCTTAACGACATCTTTTCTCAGAAGCGGTTCCCCGCCCATGAGCATGACCATTCTTATTCCTTCAGCATGAAGACGGTCGAACCGTTCCTTCCATACCTCCAGCGGAACTTCGGTGGATTCCTGATCTTTCATCTTTGCAAAGTGGTAGCAGTGTCCGCACCGTAGATTGCATCTGTCAGTTATATCGAATTCGGCAATGAAAGGTCTGTTGTCAAAAACTCTTTTGATCTCGAGGAAAAGTCTTAGAAATATTCTGGATGGCCTCATTTTTCATCCGTGGTGATAACCTGAACCTTTTATGATGGAAAGGCCGCGGTATATCTGTTCAAGTATATTAATTCTTGCAAGCTGATGAGGGAGCGTCCACGGAGCTACCGAAAGAGAAATATGCTCATTTACGGTCCCGTATCCGAAAGCTCCTCCGATTATGAAACATATGTGTCCCGGGATCTCTCCTTTTTCCTGAAGCAGTTTTGAGAATTTGAGAGAATCCATCTTAATTCCTTCTTCTCTAAGAGCTATCACAAATGAATTCTGAGGAATTGATCTTATTATCGACCCTGTTTCAAGCGCAATGTCGTTGCGTTCTTTAAGTTCTATCACATCAAGTTTTGAGTATATTTCGATCCTTGATCTGTATAGTTCATCCATTTCCCTGAATCCGCCTGATGATTTGAGCTTTCCGACGGTGATAAGCGTGATCTTCATTATTTCTGATATTGAGTGATATCGACTTTCTTGCTGTGGCTCCAGATATCTTCAAGACTGTAGTAATCCCTTATTTCATCAAGCATCACATTTACGACAACATCGCCTGCATCTATGAGGATCCATTTTGAAGAGTTTGTTCCTTCGACAAGAGCCTTGGAAAAACCTGCTGTTTTCAATTCCCTTACAAGAGAATCGCTCATGGTTGTGTTGTGCTGTACGCTTGTTCCTGTTACGAAAACCATGTAATCGGTGTATCCAGACTGCCTGTCCACATCAAATACGACAATGTTTATCCCTTTTTTGTCTGTGAGAGTTTCGATGACCTTCTGCAGCTTTGTCATTTCATTCTTTGTCATTTTTTGTTCCTTTCATGATGTTTATTGAAGCATCAAGTGTTCTGCGGTGATATTCTTCGTTATATGCCGGTATCACGATTTTTTCCGTCTTCTTTGAACTTAAAGTTCTTTTTCCTTCTATGGAGAATTTAACCTGACCTTCCTCAAGTGTGAATTTTGCCATGATCGAGATCTCAACTGGAATGAGATCTTCATTGAGAAATACTTTCATGGAACCGGTCACATCTTTTTTCTCTTTGTTCAGGAGAGATGCTGTCAGAGTGTCATCTTTCATCTCCTCTGTTCCCTGAAGGTTCTGAAGGTACAGTTTTTCTTTCAGAGGCTCCCTTTCCAGTTTTTTGTTCACGAAAGATATAAGTATCTCTGTTCCTTTGACGCCCTGTCTTGTCTTTGAATTGCTCGTGTCTATCTGAGCGTGGTCCCGCAGTATCGAGTATATTGAAGGTATCGTTCCGAACACAGATTCCCTGAGATATATATGCTCTCCCATGCTGAATGTTTTTGAGAATTCACCGCCGAACTGTTTTCTGTAAAGGAAATTGTCCTTCCAGATCATGTCCCACCCTTCATTTCTGTTATTAGTGAAATGCATGGCGTAACTGCCGCTTTCATCAGATGAGTATTTTGCCTCCTCTTCAAGCAGCAGAGACCGTTTCTCACCTTTTACCTCGCTCTCCGTCTGGTACTTAATATCCTGGACAAAGGACATTATAGAGCCCTTATCTTTAAAATACTGACTGGGGGCGAACAGCAGTTTCTCCAGTTCATCAAGTGAAGCCTCAATAAGCTCTCTGTCTATCTCAGGGGCATAGACCTGCTCATCAAGTACACGCCACTTTTTCTCAACTTCTTTATTGTCACTGCTGCATCCAGCGGTAAGTATCACAATTACAAGAAATGCGAATTTGAACATCCGGTCCATTTTTTTCACCGTTTAAAACTTAACAACCCATCATATTAACTGCTTAAACCTTTTAATGTCAAGGGTCTTCCTTTTATGAAGGTCCTGTGAACATGGTTATGCGCAAAATGGTACACAGGGTAGATCCATGAGGAGGAGTCCATTATCACAAGATCTCCATCCATACCTTTGGCTACCCTGCCTTTTCTATCACTTCTGCCGACCGAACATGCCGCACTTGAAGTTATCCCTTTGAGGCTGTTCTCAATACTGAGTTTCAACTGGGTGGCTCCGAGGCTTGCCGCAAGTGGAAGGAATCCGCACATGCAGCTTCCGGGATTCATGTCTGTGGCCAGTGCGACTTTTACGCCGTTCTCTATCATCTTTGAAGCCGGCGCGAAAGGGAGCCTTGAAAAAACGGAAGTTACCGGCAGAACTCCGGCGACAGTGCCCGACAAGGCGAGTTTCCTGATCCCTTCTTCTGTTATTTCTTCAAGATGGTCTACAGATGCAGCGCCGAGGTCAGCTGCGAGCTCGGTTCCGCCGAGAGAATTGAACTCATCGGCATGCAGTTTAAGTCCGAAACCGGCTTCTTTTGCAGCAACAAGTATCTTTTCTGTCTCTTTTAAGGAAAAATAACCTTTTTCACAGAATACATCTACAAATTCGGCAAGATTCTCCTTTTTTATTTCTGGGAGCATTTCGTTTATTATTAGATCAATGTAGCCGTCGTGGTCGTTTCTGAATTTTTCAGGGTATGCATGTGCGCCGAGAAAAGTAGGGACTATCTCGACAGGGTATCTCTTTTTGAGCTCTTTTACAGCTCTAAGAAGCTTCAATTCTCCTTCGACATCAAGTGCGTATCCTGATTTTATTTCAATGGTCGTTACGCCGTAGGATATTATCTGTTCCAGCCTTTTTGCAGACTGTTCGACTATCATTTCAAGAGTCGCGGTTTTAGTTTTTTTAGTGCTGTTGAGAATTCCTCCGCCTGCCGCCGCTATTTCTTCATATGTTGCGCCTGAGGCTTTGAGTGCGAATTCATCTTCCCTTGTCGAAGCGAACACAAGATGAGTATGACTGTCGATAAGGCCGGGATAGACAGCTCTGCCTTCTGCATCGTAGATAAGGTCAGATCCGTTCCTGAATTCAGGAGACAGTTTGATAAAATCGCTTTTTGAGCCTGCAAAATCGATCAGTCCGTTTCCATCGACTGCGATGAGCAGATCGCCTCCGGAGATAAGCGGATCCTTTTCAGCGGCAGTGAATATCTGTGAAATGTTTTCTATTATCAGCGAATATTTCATGGCATCATTCTATAAAAAAAACCCGATCAAAGCAAAACTGTTAAACAACAGACAGCTTTAATCGGGTTATGAAAAAGCAAAATCGCCGGTTTCAGGCTGAAAATACCTTGTTGAAATTATCGGTAAGTCTGCCCACTTTTCTTCCGGCTGTATTTTTATGAAGAACGCCTTTGCTTACAGCTTTGTGGATCTCGCTAACTGCTTTTCCGAGCTTTGCAGCTGCATCTTCGCGATAATTCGCAGCATTTGCCGCATCATTCTGAGCTGTCTCTACAGCTTCAATGAAATAGCGGGTGTATGTCTTGACTCTTGATTTTACTGAACGGTTATACAACCTTCTCTTTTCATTTGTCTTAATTCTTTTCTTCGCTGACTTGTGATGAGCCAAACTATCCTCCATCCGTATAAAAATGCCTAAAACTTACACAGAACAAAAAAGCCGTTCTTTTATATGCGAAAAACTCCTGTTGTCAAGTTTTTGGGAAAATGTTTCTTGCAATTGATAATGTTTTGTATATGTTCTATCAGACTGTTTCGGGAGGTCTTCATGCTTGAGAAAATGAAACTGAAAAAACTGGTTAAAAGGATACTGAACCGCAAAAGACAGCTTGAATGGATAAAGAGAAAAAGAAAACTTCTCCCTGAGAATGCCGATAAAAAAATTAATTTGTTACTTGAACAGATAAATTCCGCTGAAAAGAAGGTCAGAGAATCGGCATATACATTTTCAGAGGCGGAAAAGCTGAGCTATGACATTGAGCACAATTTCAAGCTTATGTTCAATAAATACAAGCAGAACGCACTGTGGGAACTTTTTGACGAACTGTGGCTTGTGGTGCTGATAGCCCTTATTCTCAAATTCTTTGTGATAGGGTCGTTCAGAGTTCCGACAGGCAGCATGGTCAATACGATAGAGATCGGGGACAACCTTTTTGTGGCCATGTTCGCATACGGGCTGACCATGCCTTTCGCATCAAATCAGTTCATTGAGTACAGTAATCCCGAAAGAGGTGAGATAATAACTTTCACTGAACCCAATCCCGCCGGCAAGGCGCTTGTAAAGAGAGTTGTGGGCGTTCCGGGTGATTCAATTCTTATAACAGGTGTTGATGTTTATGTTAACGGGAACAAGCTTGAAAGGGAGTTCACGGGAAAGATCTCGTACACATCATCCAGGGGAAAGGTTGTCAATGCTTCCCAGTACAAAGAGAAGACTCAGGACGGAAGGACATACAAGGTCATTTATAATGATGAAATAACAGATGCTGCAAGGGCGGAGATAGAAGGTTACTGCAAATACTGCAATAGATCTTTCACTGTTCCGGAGAGAAGTTTTTTTGTAATGGGTGACAACCGAGATGACAGTCTTGACAGCAGGTTCTGGGGTTTTGTGCCCAGAGAGAACTTGCAGGGCAAACCGCTTTTTGTATGGTTCTCCATACAGTTCGGTGATTCCATTTTTGATGTAGTCGATTTCAGACCGGGCCGTATCGGGCATATTTTTCAGTAATATCAAAAAAGAAGTGGATTATTTTTTAATTCGGCGTATATAATCCGAATTGTTTGTTGTGCAGGAGATAGATATGAAAAGTATGTTAACTGCGGTAGCTATGCTGATCCTGATCACCGGATGTGACAACGGTGTCAGGGATGAGCTTATCAACGGTGTTGACGCAAATAATGCAAGTGATGAGCAGACTGCAAATGACGATGCTGTAAAGCAGGATGATGCCGTGGTTCCTGATGATAATGTTACACCCGACGATAATGTCACTCCCGACAATACGGTTGTTCCTGATGACAATGTGACACCGGTATCTGTTTCAATGACAGTCTCTGTCACAACGGCAACTTATGGCGGACAGTATGCCCCGAAGAATGTATTTGCTGTCTGGATCGAAAAAGCTGACGGCGGTTATGTTTCTACTCTCGGCGCATGGGCTAGAAATTACAAAAGCAGGCTTCAGCGCTGGTATTCGAAATCGGGCAGTGGAAGTAAAGGAATGGCGGATGCTGTGACTGGTGCATCGAGAACAAACCATAATGATGTGCCTGATCTCACATGGACCATAGATGATATCGCAAGTCAGCCCGCCGCAGACGGAATTTACAACATATATTTTGAGCTTAATGAAACAAACGGCGGATCAAAAACAACCACCGCAAAAATTCAAATGAGTGAAACTCCCCAAGTGCTGAGCACGAATAACGCCAGCAATATCAAGAACATACAGATCACTTTCGGGAACTGACAACTTTATTTCACTGTGAAAGTTATTGAGAGTACCGGATAGAATGAGCTTTCTTTTTCCGTGTCGAAGCCTGTGACGGCGCGATAGTTCGAGTAGTCAGGTTTTTCCTCATCCGGCATCATTGAAGGGTATGTTCCTGTAATGAAAACGGTCATTGCGTTGTTTCTCTGCCAATTTCCTGAATCGATTATTTCAGCCACCATTGCG
>JAKLDO010000080.1:0-5564 GCA_022703485.1 bacterium | reverse complement strand
CATTGCGGTGAGCGGTTTCGGGACGGTGTATCTGACAGACCTGTCCCAGCAGTCAAGTGCTCTCTGTTTGCAGTAACTTGATTCAGGGTCATAGCAGTCTTCTATCGCCTGACATTTAAGAAGCCATTCAGCCTCGACGGCATCGGTCTCGGCCCTCTGGTCAGGCCTTCCCGAATCATAATCAAACACATTGAAGGGTTCAGAATCGCCGGTTTTCTCCATCGAAAGCCGGAGATAGACCTTCTGTGAGGAATCCACTTCGTTCGTAGGATGAAAGGAAAGTGCAGCCTTTTCTATCGTTGCCCCGACAGGAACATCCACATCGGTGAACCTGAAAGCGGCGTGATATGCCACATAAAGCTCCTCAAGAACATCATATTCACGGAAACCGATATTGAGGAAAGACCCGGAGAAATAGTTCCATGAAGAAGTCCCGGCATCCATCAGATAGCTTTCAGCAGCGTCGTATTCAGAGTTCAAGGTTACATTGACCGTAACAGAACCGTCCTCATTGTCGATAACTTCAACATGACCATCGTCAGGATCCTCATCGGAGAGCTCGTCACTGTCGGTCTGAGATCCGTCAGGCAGATCATTGTCGGGGCTGTCATCATCGTCGGTTAAAATTTCCGACTCAGTGTCCGATACTTCGTCGGTCAGATCGTCGGATAAGTCGTCCGGTAAGTCGTCGGACAGGTCATTGTCAGTCGCATCATCACCTGTTGTGTTCGCGTCAGATGTACTGTCAGGCATTTCATCCGTCTGTCCGGTATCATTGTCGATGACAGCTATATCGCCATCTGAAGTGTCATTCGAGCCGCTGCTGCATGATGCAAAAATCAATAATGTCAGGACTGCAATAAACACGGTCTTCATATCTGCCTCCTTAAGAAACTTTCTATGGAAATATACACTTTTAACACTAAAAAAGCCAGTCAGAACCCTTACTGATTCCTTGACTATGCCGACCTTGAGGCTTATACTCAGCCGGATCTCGTCACAATACAGGGGTGCATCATGGCTGATCTCGAAACCATTGTAGGAAGATTGATAAAACTCGGTTTCAACAGACTGGAGGCTGAAGTCTATCTTACTTTGCTGAAGGAGTCACCTCTGACTGGATACAGGCTCGCCCAGATACTGAACAAGGCTGCTGCAAATACATATAAGGCGTTGGAATCGCTTGAAAAAAGAGGTGCCGTCGTTGCGGAAGGCTCTCCCAATGTAAAGCAGTATGTGGCTATCCCGATCGCTGATTACATGAACCAGCTCGAAAGCGGCTTCAGGAATGACAGACAGTTCCTTGAGGAATCCCTGAAAGATATAAAATATTCCATATCAGGCGACAAGATATATATGCTCCAGACCTTTGACCAGGTTCTCGAAAAGTGCTCAAGAATGCTTGAAAATGCTGAATATTCAGTAATTGTAGATGCATTCCCTTCAATGCTTAAAAAAATCATCCCGCAGCTTGAAAAAGCGGCTCTGAACGGTGTGAATATAATTGTCAATGCGTACGAACCTGTCAATGTGAAGAACTGCCGGGTCATTGTAAAAAGCAATGCAAAAAAAGTGCTTCAGCTATGGAGCGGAGACTGGATGAACATCGCGGTCGACGGCAAGGAATATCTTATAACGGCGTGTGAAAAGGACGGAGTTCTTCAGCATGCTATATGGAGCAACAGTCCGTATCTTTCATTTTTCGTTTTCAACGGCTTCAGATACGAAATGCTTTTCAGCGCCCTGTCATCTAAGATCCCTTCTGAGAAAATGTCAGAGATCCTCAACAGCGCATTTGAGGATGTGAACATAAATATCGCTGATCTTCCGGGTTACAGGACCATGCTTGAAAGGCTTGGAAAGAAGAACTAATCTATCGTTTTCAGAGTAATAAAAAGCTGTCTTATTTTTTCTTTTGATCTGTTTATCTGATCTGCGACCTGTTCACGGATGTCACCTGTCCCGTCATCGGTCACAAGTCTTATTGAAGCGAAATGCTTGGAAAATTCATGTGCGATATTCCTGAAACGGAGAGTTTCCATTGTATAGATTAGGGGAATGTCAATGCTGTCAGCCCACTGCGGACGTTCCCCGAGATAGAGGTCGTCATCTCCTGTGACCGCCGCCATCGGAAGTTTTGTAAGCCTGCCTGAAGTTCCTGTTATCCTGCCGTCAAGCCCTATGAAAGTTGTGCATTCATAGATCTCCCCGATCTCACCTCCTTTTACTGATGCCGCACTTCCGAACTCGAACACATTTTCAATTTCAGGATGGTCCGAAAGCGCTTTGCCGAGATTGTTCATACCGCGGGTGCCGATCCCTGTGCAAAGTATCATCGTTCTGTTGTCTAATTTTACAGGCTCTCCGCATCTCACTTTTACAGGGAAGGGGTTTTCATGTTTCAAAGGGAAAATTATCAGATTCAAATTATTCCTCCGCTGCGGAAGTTCTTTTTTTTAAAAGGACCTCTCTTTTTTTGCGGTAAAGCTCCCTTGTTGCAAGCAGAAAATCCTTTGCAGGCTGATAAAGATAGTCTCTGTAAGTCCACGGAAGCTCTTTAATTTCACCTTTTTTCCCGAACATCAGAGTGACTTCTCCGTACACACCCTGTCCGAGATATATCCTGTGGCTGTAATTTTTACCCGTTGAAAGTATGAAATTCTCAAGCGATATAAGCCCTGGATCAAGGTTTACGGTCCTTTTTCCATTCACAGAGAACTCTTTTTCGATCCTGTCACACTCTATTTTTACATTTATGAGAAAGTCTCTTTCCACTGGTTTTTCGAAGCTGTAGATCACTTTTTTTATGCCGCTGCCCATTTCAGGGTCGTAATAGGGCGATATTTCTGAAAAGCTGAATACTTCCGAAACATTATCTATGCGGCCGTAGAGATCAGCAAGTATCTGTCTTATTTTTAGGGGTTCGTCAGCAGTCGTGAACATGACAGCGATTGTGAGATTTGCAGGTAACGGTCTTAAAAGTTCGCTCATTTAATCCTCTTGACCGAAAATAAGCAATGACAGTCTTTCCCTGATATCATTGCTGTAAGTTGACGGGTTGTAGGAAGCCTGCTTTTTCCATATTTTGGCAAGTTCCGCCCTGAATAGACCGGTCAGATCCGAGTGTTTCACTATCCTTTCTCCCGCCGGTCCCGTGAAGAACAGGAATTCTCCGACTGTACGGCATCCTTTCGATCTCATGTTTTCAGCTATTATTGCTGAACTTTCGCCCTGTATCTGTGAATTGACCGATAATGCGATCGAAAGCACAGCAACACCGCATTCAAATTTTGAGATCTCTTCATCAAGCGCTTTCGCCCGTATATAAAAACCGATCCTTGCCTCGTCACCGGCTGTCAGAACTCTGTTTTTAAGGATGAGATCGACAGCTTTTCTTTCAGTCATTGAAATATATTCTTCAAGAGTAAGTTCCATCTTTTCATAAAGAAAACCATGCTCTGAAAGAAAATTTATGATCGCTGAAAGATTATCCATTTGATGGTCAGGATCAGTCGTTGCTCAGTTTTTCAAGGTTCAAACCGCCCGGATATGCATAGCTGACATCTGACTCCCAGCCGTATACATACAGCCCGCAAGGTTCATCGCATAAAAGAGTATGTCTAGAAAATTCACTTCCGAGATCCACAATTGAGTAGGAGTATTCTGATCCTGATATATTTGTTATATCAGTGAGGTCTTTTCCGTTAATTTTTGCATTTGTTTCTGTTTTAAGAACTATAGTGGCATAATTGCTTTTATAACTGCCAGGTGTAAGAAAAACATAATCTTTTCTAAACTGCTCGGAGGATGGTATGAGCATTAAAGCAGGATCACCCGGACAGTTTGCTTTATGATATTCATAATCTGATGTTGCACATTCTTCACTAATCATATCCGCTCCTGTAAGGAATTGAGCAAGCATAACAGGTTTGTCTGATTTTATTGTATAACTGCCTTTAAAATAGAATTCAGTCCATTCTCCGGCATTAAGTTCTGTTTTTGCAGAGGCTGATGTATAAGGTGAAAGTGCGGCCGGAGCACTTGGTGAATAGGTTATTTTTGTACCGTCTTCAACAGCAACTATTCTTGCATAGTCATATTCCTGACCTTTAACTTTTGTTTTAACAAGAATGTAATCCTTTCCCAGAGTCTGAACAGGAAAAAGCTGGTGTTCAAGATGGTCAGCATAGTTTTTGTCATTCGGAATTACTGTAGATGCATTGCCTGAAAAAGCTACGACCGGTCCGCAGTTCTTTTTACTGTCTTTGCATCTTATCCAGCTTCCTGTAAGGTCTCTGCTGTTTTGATCGGTCTCAAAATTATAGACCTGAAATTTTTTAACGGTGAATTCATAATCTGTTCCTTTGCTGATGGCAGTTACACCGTTTCCTGCTACAATATCATCTGTCGGTGTTATTATTAGATTAACATCTTCGTCACTTGCACCGATTACAGTTATATAAGAAGCCCACGGTTCGGTTGCTCCGGCTGCATTCTGCCCGAGAACTGATCTGAAAGTTACAGTTCTATAATTGCTGAAAACACTCGTAGTCGGCATCAGAAGAGATGCGTCATTAGAAAAAGACTTGCCGTTGCTCAACATCTCTATGATATTCCAATCTTTACTTTTCCCGTTTGCATTAAATGGATTGGCATCACTATTATCAATGGGACTGAATTGATAGATCGTTACAGGAAGATTCGATTTTATATGATAGCTGAGCCAGCTTTTCTGAGTCGATTTCAGCATTCTATCAGATGGAAATTGAATAATTCCAAGTTTTCCAGGCTGAACAACAAGGTCTTTTGAAGAGTTCTGGGAAAAACAACTCGACATGTTATCGTTGCAGTAAACGCATTTTCCGGCATCAGATTCAGTGGTTCCGTCATTTGATACTGTTATGCTGACCTTCGCTGATCTTTCAGAGTTTACATTTGCAATAACTATGGCAAATATTGGGTCAGATCTCTGGGTTCTGGTGTCAAGTATTGCCGTGAAATAATCACATCCGAGGTAGCTGTGTTCCTGCGCAGCAATGTCACAGTAGAACACACATTTTCCTGCCTGACAGTATCCGCCGTCACCGCAGTCTTCAAGAATGTCATCCGACGGTGCAGTTCCGAGATAATTGCACTCGAAAACTTTGGATGGATCTTCTTCATTGCAGATTGGTTCCTGAGGTTCGCAAAGCTGCTGAACGCACTTCCCGTCCTCACATACGGTCATGTCACCGCAAAGAACCGATTCTGTTCCTGTTCCCGAACTGTTGCATCTTATAATGCTGTAAAAATCGTTCTCATCACATTCGATAAGCTCATACGGTTCGCACACAGTTATAGGATCATCGTTTTTCTCATTGTCGGAAGGCTCATTGTCGGGCATGGTGTCATCAGGCAGTTCGTTATCTGTCGGAAGCGAATTGTCCGACACTTCGTTATCGGTCACTGATGATTTCGGTTCGCACTGTTCAATCTCCAGATTGCAGAAATAGCCTTCCGGACAGGGTATGAACATATCGCATTCAGGTTCATCGTTCGTTACGCACGAGAACATGAAAAATAAA